>JALWNF010000215.1 GCA_026995985.1 Campylobacteraceae bacterium | reverse complement strand
TTTGGAACAAACTTTTCCCTATTGACCTCTAAAAATGCTTTTTTTATATGAGGAGATAACTTAAACTGCCTCTCTATCTTCTCTACCATAAGCAATTGATTTACATTTTTTGTCAATTTATATTACCATTTACCTAAATTATTTCCAAAGGATTCTATCTAAAATGTGATTAAAAAATGTATTTATCTAAAAGTTATTTATTTAATCTATAAAGTTTTGCTATAATAGATTATATTTTAATAAAAAGGAACATTAATGGCTGGATTAATCGATATACTTGTTAACAATTCTGCAATTATAAAAAGCATAGCTAAACAAGTTGGAATAGATACTAAAGATGCAGATTTAATTATTAAAAAACTAGCACCTATTTTGATGGGTGGAGTAAAAGCAAATCTTAACAGTGATAAAGACTCTAGAGGGCTTATTAAACATATTGAATCAAAAAAGTATAGTGATATATTAGATAAACCTGATGAGCATCTTAAAAATTCTAATTTTAAAGAGATAGGAGATGAAATATTAGCAGAAATTACAGGTTCAAAAGAGAACTCAAGAGAGGTTGCAAAACATGTAGAGAAAGAGACAGGAGTAAACTCATCTATTATTAAAACTATACTACCAATGTTAGCACCAATTGTTATTGGAGTTTTAACTAAAAAATCATCTACTAGCTTAGAGAATAATTCAAGTAGTACAGACCTAACAGAAGTATTAAGTAGTTTAATTGACCAAGATAAAGATGGCTCAATAATTGATGATGTTATGGGAATGGCTACAAAGTTTATCTTTAGTTAACTAATTTTAAATTCCTATTGTATAATTTCAAAAACTACAATAGGATTTTGCAAATGCATAAATTTTTGTTTATTATTACCTTTGTTTTTACTGCTTGTTCTCCTCTTTTACAAAATGGTCTCAAATATAACTCTCAACAGAAGTATCAAGCATTAAAAGAGGCAAATATCTTAAACAATAAAGGAGTAAGAGCATATAAGCGTGGTGATTATAAAAGTGCTATTAAGTTTTATCAGCAATCTATTGCTATAAAAGAGAAGTTTTTAGGAACAGAAGATTTAAGTACTGCAACTTCCTATAATAATCTAGGGCTTATTTATAAAAAGACAAAAGAGTATAAAAAAGCATTAGCATACTTAACAAAAGCATTAAATATAAGAAGAAGGTCTCTAGGAAACCGAGATAGTCGTACAGCAGAGAGCTACAATAACTTAGGAACACTATATGCAAGTATGGGAGAGACATCTAAGGCTTTAAACTTGACTAGACAAACTATTCAAATTAAAAAAGATATTATTAGAAAAGAGAAGATAGATATGGCAATATCTTATACTAATTTGGCTGTATTAGAAGAGATTCAAGGAAATACATCTTTGGCAATAGAACACTATAAAAAGGCTTTAGAGATTAACAAAAGAATCTTTGGAGAGGAGCATAGAGTTACACAAGATAACTATAAAAATATTGCTCAATTATACTTTGCAACACAGCAGTATCAAAAAGCAAAAGAGTATGCTTCACATATTGTAAAAGATGAGACTCAACTAGAAGATATTAATGTTACTACTACTCAACAGGGTAGAGATACTAATCCATTGTAATTAAACGCCGAACACGACTAAGCTCTTTAAGTTCTATCTCATGCTCAATCACTTCAAGGTTATCATTAGCAAAAAACTCTCCCCAAGGGTAGATAATAGCTGAAGAACTTGCCATATCTTTATCAGCAGGGTTAGAGACTACTACAAAAGATTGATTCATAATAGCTAAAGCACGGGAAAGTACTTCTAAATGCTCTTTTCTACTTAGTCCCCAACGTGCAGGTATTAGGACTATATCTGCTCCCTCTATCTGCTTCCAAAGCTCCTTAAAGCGTAACTCAAAACAGATTAAAATAGCATACTTGATTCCATCTATCTCAAAAGGGACTATTGAGTTTTTATCTCCTGCTTTGAAATACTTCTCTTCATTACCCAATTTAAAGAGTTTATATTTTGCCTGTCTATGTATAATTTTATGGTTATAAATTACAATAGCCTCATTAAAAAAGTCATTACCACTTTTTTTAGTCATTGTTAAGACTAAAATCTTCTTATCTACTATATCTAAAAGTCTATCTAAAGCCAATGGGTAGAACTTAGCTACCTCTTCAAAGTGCTCATAGTCAAAGTTAGTTAAGCAGAGTTCAGGAGCAACAATAAGCTCCGATTTTGTATTTTGAACATAGTTAATTAGATGGTCAAGATTCTCTCTATAGGTAGGTAATGTTTTAGGTTGTAGTGTAGCAACTAATAAGTTGCCATATTTTATATTTCTTTTACTCATTTTTTATATTAAAGTACTGATTTCATCTTTTCACAATCTTCTTTGCTACTGGCTCTATTTGCCTCTAATACCTTTTTTATTACAAAAAGAGGAATTTTAGATATATGCTCTTTAACAGCCTCTTTATCTAACTCTACACCTAGAGCTTTACACTCATCTACTGTTTTTTTTACAGCTACTTTTACTTTCTCTTCCTTTT
>JALWNF010000214.1 GCA_026995985.1 Campylobacteraceae bacterium | reverse complement strand
AAGCATTTGTCTCTTTTGGCATCTTGTAGAACTTAGTCTCAGCAGGTGAGGTAAACTCAAACTTATGAGAACGAACAGTTAGAGGTGACTTACCTGTGTGCCGTCCTGTCTTTGGCATATGACACTCAATACAAAGTGAACCTTTTGAGTTAGGCTTGTGGTGGGTGTGTGCCTCTAGGGAGGATTGATGAGGACCAATAATTGAACCAAATGAGTGACACTTTAGACACGCTTGATTACCCTCTGGTTTGTCTGCTCTGTTACTTAAACTATGTGGGTTGTGACAGTTGATGCAGGTAATTCCATGCTTATACATTGCATCATGCACAAACTCATTTCCTTGGGTTCTGTTCTTTTTAGCTGTTCCATTTGCCCAAAACTCTTTAGTCTCTTTGCCTAGAGTAAATGGAGCTACCTTTTTATAGTCTATTAGAGGTCGTCCAGCCTCATACCCATAAGGGTAATCTTTTGCAACACTCCATAAATCTTTAACTGAAATGTTTTCATCTAATCTTTTATCTCTATTTCTCATGTGACACTGTAAACAGACCTCTGTAGCACGAATAGGGTCTGCCATTGTAGCTTTGTAGATTGGGCTGTCTGTATCTTCAACATGTCTACTTCCAGGTCCATGACAACTCTCACAAGCAATGGCAGGTTCAACCCGTTTTTCTGTTGACATATAGCCTGTAAAATGGCAACCATCACAGGTGTTTGAGGTTGGAAACTCATGATTATCATGTTTGTAGGCATCTTTGTACCAATATTTATAAGGCTTAAAGTGTTGCCATTTTTGAGTTTCAACATTCCATTGGTAGTTTCCTAATCTAAAGTCATCTTTGCCATTTATCTTAGCAGGAATCATATAGCGTTGTTTAAACTTAGAACCGATGGTATATACAGCATCTTTTAGAGTAAAGTCAGCATCACGAGGTAGTTTAGAGAAGTCTGCTACCACAACAGAGCTATCTTTTTTAATATCTTGTATCATCTTTGAGTGAAGTGAATGACTCCAAGTATGATACTGCTCTTTATGACACTCTTGACACTCTTTAGAGCCTACAAACTTAGCCTCTTTTTGTGCCTTTGGCTGTAGGTCAACATTGAGTCCAACACGCTCTTTAGTAAGTTGTCCATAATAAGGAAAAATTTTAGGTTTAAAAAACCAAGCAAAAAGTACAATAGTAATTAAAGTAAGTAAAATAAGAATCTTTTTCATGCCGTAAGAGTAACAAAAAAAGAGTTAAAAGCAATAGATTTTATCGAACAGTTATGTTCGATAAAATATAATTATTCTGTTTCTCCTGCATAACTCATGATTCCACCTGAGTGGTTAATGGCTTTTTCCATACCATTTTGTTTAAATATCTGTTGAACTTGTCCAGAACGGCTTCCTGTTCTACAAGTAAAAATAACCGTTTTATCTCTGTTTTCATCAAGAAAAGGTTGAGCCCAAGATTGAAAAGTTGAAGTAGGTTTTAACATATCTACCCCTTTAATATGACCTGCGTCATACTCCATCTGCTCTCTAACATCTACTAAAATAAAATCTGCATTTCCTTCAGCTCTCTCTTTAAGTAAAGACTCCAACTCTGCTGAAGTAATATGTGATTTGTTTAAGATTGCACTCATAACTATATTGTTCCTTTGAATAAAAATTTATTTTACTTTACATAAAAATATATTATAAATACTTTTATTTATCAATTTTTTTAATTTTAATAGGAGAATTTAACTCCTATTTACACATTTAATTTAACTTCTATTATAATTCGGCAATTATATAAAAGGATTATTGTGATTATAGACAACACTGTACTAGAAAAATTAGAAAAGCTCTCTATGTTAAAGATTGAAGATGATAAAAAAGAGGAACTAGCACAACAACTAAGTGAGATATTAAACTATGTTGAAAACCTCTCAGAGCTAAACACAGACCATCTCAGCCCCTCTTTCTCAACACTTGATGGGGGTACACCAATGAGAGAAGATATACCTCAAAAACAGCCTGAGATTGTTAAAGATATATTCTCTCATGCACCTAAAGCTGAAGATGACTTCTTTATTGTTCCTAAGATTATTGAATAACTTAAATAAATATAAAGAATAGTTTCTATATAGTTTTATTAAAATTTTAAGAAAGATTTAATATGGCTATAGATATAAAAAAACTTCTACAATCAGTTGTTGCTCATGGTGCATCAGATTTACACCTTGTGGCTCGTTCTGAACCTCAAATACGTATTGATGGTGCTTTAAGAGCTGTTAATCTTCCTGTGTTAACAGGTGAAGATATTGAAGAGATGACCTACTCTTTGCTTACAGAGAAACAGAAAAAAGCCTTTGAGGAGTATATGGAGCTTGATTTTGCTCTTATGCTACCTGGTATTGGGCGTTTTAGGGCAAACTACTACCGTACACTTGGAGATATAGCTGCTGCTTTTCGTATTATTCCTACTGAGATTCCATCGCTTGATGATTTGAAGTCTCCACCTATCTATAAAGAGCTTATTAAACGAGAAAAGGGGCTTATCTTGGTTACTGGACCTACAGGTTCGGGTAAATC
>JALWNF010000213.1 GCA_026995985.1 Campylobacteraceae bacterium | reverse complement strand
CCTAAAAATACAGCTAAAACAATTAGAAATACTCCCCAAAGTAGAAGTTCAGATATAAGATTGAGGCTAGAGAAGAGTTCAATAGCAACTGCCATAAGAAGAACTCCAAAGAGGTACTTTACTTGGTTCATCCACTCCCCAGCTTTTGGAAGAAGCTTTCCTGCTCCAAAGCCCATTACAATAAGTGGCACACCCATTCCTAGAGCCATAGCAAACATCATAACAGCACCAAGAAGGGCATCTCCTTTAGTTATGGCTACCCCTAAAAATGATATAAGCACAGGAGAGACACAAGCTCCTAAGATAAGTGCAGAGATAGCACCTAGTAAAAAGACCATAGGTAGCGAACCACCTTTAATTCCTTCATATTTTGAACTTAGTTTAGATTGGATAGAGGAGGGGAGTTGAATGTTAAATAGTCCAAACATAGAAAGAGCCATAAGCACAAAGACAAAACTCATACCACCAATAACCCACACATTTTGAAAGTAGGCTTGAAGTTGCTCTCCTGTCGCTCCTGCTAAAGCACCCATAATAGTATAGGTAAATGCAGTTCCTAAAACATACGCAAAAGAGAGCATAACAGCTTTTTTAGTCGTAATATCCTCTCCTTGTCCTACTATAACTCCTGATAGAATAGGAATCATAGGCAAAACACAAGGAGTAAAGGTCAAAACTATTCCAGCTACAAATGAACCGAAGATGAGTTCTATCATAAGTTATTCCTTGATATAGTAGTTATAAATAATAGTATCATTATTTACGTGTATTATTTGTTTGATAGAGTACTATTGTCTATGTAAAAGTCATAGATGATAATATAGTTCTCATAATTTTTTAGATATACTATTTTCATTTAAATAAACAAGGATAAATAATGGATTTAACAGAGTTACTAAAAATGGGTGCAGATATTATTCAGGGAAATAGTGATGATGCAACAACAGGTCTTGATAAAGATAGTATTACTAATGCATTAGGCTCTTTATTTGGTGGAGAGAACGGTTTAGACCTTAGTTCTATTATCTCAAATATGACAAATGGTGAGGGGCTTAGTGAGATTGTTGGTTCATGGCTAGGAGATGGTGAAAATAAGCCTATCTCTGTAGACTCTATTACAGACCTATTAGGTGCAGATAAAATTTCTGAGTTTGCTTCAAGCTTAGGTTTAAGTGAAGAGTCAGCAAAGGGTGCATTGGCAGATGCTCTACCAAATTTAGTTGACCAAGCAACCTCTGGTGAAAACTCTCTTGTAGATAGTATGCTTGAGAAGATAGGTGGTGCTGAGGGTGCTATGGATATGCTTGGGAAGATGTTTAGGTAACGGTTAAGTAGAGTGAATAAATGCCTGAGAGGGCATTTATTCACTCCTATGTTTTGTTAGATGCCTTACTTAAATACTCATTAGGCAGATTGGCAAAAATGCTAAAAAACTACATCTTTAGAATCACTTTAAGAGGTTTTGGATAAAAGTATATTTAAGTTTTGTTTATAAAAGGGCTTTGCTCCCCCTTAGTTTTTTTACCACTTAGCTTTTTGCTCTTTTATTATGCAACCATATCTATATATGAATCAACATATCTTTTAGCAATATCTGCAATCTGTTCAAGTACTTTAAAACTTAATTTCTGATAACCTACTAATTCTCTATTTTTATATAAATTATAGTAAGAGAGAACAATATTATCAAGATAGAGTAACTCTTGAGCCTCTTGTGCATTAAGTTTTTTAACATTTTTTTCTAAAAACTCTCTATACTCCAACATATCTACAAAGGTGTCATCATGAAAAAAAACTTCCAAATCAAACTCTTGTAAGTCGTTCATATATCTCTCTAACTCTTTTTGAAAACTCATCTGAGACCACCTTTCTTTCATATTTAGATTGAAACAACTCTTTATGTTTCTCTAGTGTATTGATTATATCATCTCTTATTTTATATGATGTTAAAATCTTCCCATTTTCACCAATCACCACTGCCCAACTCTTTTGTTTGTTATAAAAAACTCTATCCCATATATCTGAGTTTTCTTCAGGATATGTCTCGATATATGCTTCATTAGAATAGGAGAGTACTTCAAATGAATTCACTAAATACTCAAATTCACTCTCTATATCTCTATTTCTTATTCTCTTTTTTATATGTTTGCTATAAGAGTTTATATCATTCCACAGACTACTAAACTTTGCTAAAGCTTCATCTTGGTTATTAAAATTAAAACTGTTAAGATTCTCAATAAACTTACTCTCTATCTCTTTCATATTTGTATTTTAACATAAAATAGTAAATAGAAAGGTTTGTTTCAATAGCCTATCTTTGAAGTTATCATTATCATCAGACTCCTTTTGTTCTTATTAAATTGAACTCTTGGATACAACGACTGAGTTGAGAAATATTTGAGCCACAGGGTCAAATATTTCTCTCCAATGATTTGTTATACTTTTTTAAATACGACTCTAAATCTTCTAACTCTTGGTTCTTCATTGTCAAAATAGTCCTCAAAAGAGACTATTTTAAGTTGATGTTTTTCAAATTCTAAAATTTCTTTTTTCAATAAAGGCCAAGGC
>JALWNF010000212.1 GCA_026995985.1 Campylobacteraceae bacterium | reverse complement strand
ACAGATATGCATCTGTAAAAATTGTTAATATTATTACCCCTATTACTAAAACATTTGAGGAGGTAAAAGCCGAAATTACTCCTATATATCAAGTTGAAGCTGAAAAAAAAGCATTATCTATTTTAGCTGAAAAGAAATTAAAAAATATTAACAATGAGGAACTAAATGTGTCAACTTTTATCACACGAAATAACGTAGAAACACAAAATCTGGGCATAAATAAACAAGAAATCTCAAATTTTATATCTCAACTCTTTACTTCTGAGCAAGAAAAGGGTATCATTCCTATAGGAAGTAAAGTAATAGTTTATAAAATTATCGAACAAAAGCTAATTCCAATTGAGAGCAATAAGACAAAAGATTTATATAAAAGTACTGATATAGTTAAGAGTCAAGTTTTCCAAAAAAACTTGATGGAGATGTTAGATAATAAGTATCCAACTGAACTTTATTAGAATTTTGACAACTAAGGATTAGGACGTGAACATGCCCATTTTAGCTATAGATATTGGTTCTACAAAAATATGTGCAATTATTGGTGAAATGAAAAATGGTCACATGCAAATTGCTGGTCACGGTATTAGCAAGTCTCACGGAATAAAAAAAGGGGCTATTTCAAATATAGAGTTAGCCTCTAGGTCAATAAAAGATGCTGTTGATGATGCTAAACGTGTAGCAGGTATTAATCTTACTAGAGCCACTATCTCTATCTCTGGAGCTTATGTTAAGAGTCTAAAGTCATCAGGTGTTGTCAATATTCCAAATCAAGAGATTTCAATTAATGAGATTAATCGTGTTATGCAGACTGCTCTATATAATGCAAATATTCCTAATGAGTTTGAAGTTTTGCATGTACTACCTTATAAGTTTAAAATAGATGAACAAGATTTTATTGAAGATCCAAATGGAATGAATGCTAGTCGTATGGAGGTTGATACTCATATTATTATGACAAGCAAATCAAACCTTGGAAATTTAAAAAAAGCTGTTCATGCAGCAGGAATAGATATTGCAAGAGTAGTTCTCTCTGGTTATGCCTCCTCTTTAGCTGTAACAACAGAAGACGATAAAGAGAGAGGTGTAGCAGTAATGGACCTAGGTGGTCAAACATCTAATCTTGTTATTCATGTAGGAAATTCTATTCAATATAATGACTTTTTATCAGTTGGTTCAAACCATATTACTAATGACTTATCAGTGGCACTTCATACTCCACTTGAAGCTGCTGAAGAGCTAAAAATAATAAAAGGAAGCCTTTTCCAAAAAGAACCAGAGGAGCTTCATCTGCCAATTATTGGTGACGATACCAAAGTAAACCCTGTCTCTTTAGATATTGTACACAGCATTATATATAGTCGTATGGAAGAGACACTTGGAATTTTAATAAACTCTATAGAGCAGAGTGGACTTAGAAATCAACTTGGGGCAGGAGTAGTTTTAACAGGTGGAATGACCCATATTGAAGGGACAAGAGAGTTAGCACAAGCATTAATGCCAAACCTACCAATACGAATTGGTAAACCAACAAATATTACAAATATATCTGAAGATTTAGATTCACCTGAATTTTCAACTGTTATTGGGCTTATTGCTTATGAATCAGGAGGACATACAGAGTATGAACTTGATGGAAGCAAAACAATGCTTCACTCAAAAGAGTATCATCCAAAGAGATCGCTACATGATATTGCAAATATCCAAACTGTAGAGAGTGTGATAAAACCAAAAATTTCTGTCTCAACTCCATCATTTGAAGAAGAGAAAGTAAATAGCAATGAGCTATTTAAAGATTTAGGTCAGGAACAAAAAAACAATAAAAACAATCCCGTGCAAAACTTTATGCAGTGGGCATCAAAAATATTTTAAGAGGAGGATAAAATGGAAGAGTTCAACATAACAGAATCAACAGCTGATGTTCATGGAGCCAAGATTAAAGCAATTGGTGTTGGTGGTGGTGGTGGAAACATGATTAACCACATGATAAGAGAGGGTATTGAAGGTATTGACCTTATAGTAGCCAATACAGATGCACAAGCACTTGCAGCATCAATTGCACCTTATAAAATGCAACTAGGAATCAATGCAACAAAAGGTCTTGGTGCAGGTATGAAACCTGAAGTTGGAGAAGCAGCTGCTGAAGAGAGCTTTGAAAGTATTAAGACTATGTTAGATGGAGCTGATTTAGTATTTATCTCTGCTGGTCTTGGTGGTGGTACAGGAACAGGGGCTGCTCCTGTTATTGCCCAAGCAGCAAAAGAGGTAAATGCACTAACAGTTGCTATTGTAACAACTCCATTTGCTTTTGAAGGTAGAAAGAGAAAAAGACTTGCAAAAGATGGTTTAGAGAAACTAAAAAAAGAGACAGACTCAATTATTGTTGTACCAAATGAGAGACTTCTCTCTATTGTAGAGAAAAATCTAGGTATGAGAGATAGCTTTAGACTAGTTGATAATGTTCTTTCACAAGCAGTAAGTGGAATTTCAAATGTAATTTTATCTCATGGTGCAAATGATATTAACCTTGACTTTGCCGATGTTAAAACAGTTATGAGCCATAGAGGTTTAGCAC
>JALWNF010000211.1 GCA_026995985.1 Campylobacteraceae bacterium | reverse complement strand
TAGCAAGACATACAAGAATGATTGTTACCCCTGCAACTCAAAAGATTTTACTTCAAGCTCAAAAAGAGGGTATTATTGATACACTTATTGAGGCTGGTGCTGTAGTCTCTAACCCAACTTGTGGTGCTTGTTTGGGTGGTTATATGGGAATTTTAGGTGATGGTGAGCGTTGTGTTGCTACAACTAATCGAAACTTTGTTGGTCGTATGGGGGCTAGAACCTCTGAGATTTACTTAGCTAACTCTGCTGTAGCTGCTGCTAGTGCTATTGCTGGATATTTAGTTGACCCTAGAGGGTAAACTTTAAAGAAAAACACACTTAAGTAAGTTGTGTTTTTCTATATTTTTACTTTTTTGTTTTTCTAATAACCTCCTATAAAATTCACAATTTATAGTCATTTTGTATGTTATAATACTTTAAAAAAGGATTAATATGTTACGGTTATTTGTTTCTATAATAATACTTTTTGGTTTTGCTAAAGCAAATGGACAAAAATATTTTATAAAGTTTGGTAGTTTTAAAAATATAGTAGGTTTAAAGAAAAACATTAGAAAGCTTCCAGCATCTCTACGCTCTCATGTGATTATTGTCTATAAAAATGGTTGGTATATTCCTTTTGCTTACTACACATCTAATAAAAGAGTGTTATATTCAAAAGTTGCAAGTTATAAGCATTATTTCCCTGATGCTCATATAGCACACTCATCAACTATATTAAGCTATCCAATAGTTAAAAACTACTCTAAAACAATACCTATAAAAAAACGGAGCTATAAACCTTATACTCCTCCTATGCATAGATATTTTGTACCTAAAACAGATAGAGTAATACCTAGAGTAGTACTTCAGTATCAAAATGTTGCTATCTCTCCAGAAGACAATATTTTAGCTCCAATGCCAAGAGTAGAAGAGAGTCAAAATGAGGCTCCAGTAGTCTCAACTACAACTATTGTTCCTGCTGTAGTAGATGAAGATGATTTTGAAAAGGTAGAGATTAAACAGTATAAGCAGTTTAATAAACAGATGTTAAGTGGTCATCACTACTATCTTACTTATAAGGGAGATGGTAAAAATCCTGATTTATTAATTAAAGTATCTTTTAAAAATAATGAGGTGACCTATCAGCCAATTATTGGAGACATGAAGATGACAAGGGCAAACTATTTGGTTGATGGTGGTAGACTTTATATGTTTACAGATGTATTTACACGTGATGGAGCTTTCTCTAAATTGGAGGAGAATAAAGATGACCACATTGTAGTCTCTTCATGGGTAAATGGGAAAAAATTAAATATTTTACGATACTACTATAAGCTTAATGATGCTAAAAAATATTTAGGTTTAAAAACCTCAGAAGGTCTCTCTGAAGTATTACAAGATGGTGAGTTTTTTTGGGATAAATATAATTAAAAATAATTTATTGGTGTTGCTTTATATATTTTAATAT
Organism: Campylobacteraceae bacterium; assembly: GCA_026995985.1. Taxonomy (GTDB): domain Bacteria; phylum Campylobacterota; class Campylobacteria; order Campylobacterales; family Sulfurovaceae; genus UBA1140. The sequence continues at coordinate 1,142 of JALWNF010000211.1, read as the reverse complement.
GAATATTTTTTTAACTAAAGTGATTAGAAAGTTCACAATATAAAAAAAATAAGTAAATCCTTAACTTTTTTAATAAAAGGATATTTAATATTATCTATAATAACATAGATGTAAAAAATAGTTAAGGAGGCTAAATGAAAATTTTACAAGTAAATAGAATGCTTTTACTAAAAATATTTGGATTTTTAATTCTTTTTCAAACAATACTTTTTTCAGAAAATCCATATCATATATCAAATAGTGATACTACTTTAGTTAATTCAAAACAAGTTAATAGTAGTGTAAATAAAGAGAAAGAAGAGGTAGAGAAAGTTGCATTGGACTCTTTTGGCGGAACAGGAGTAGTTTTAATGATTCTCTTTACATCTCTTTTAGGTGCTTTTTTTGTTAAAGATGAATTGAATGGGTTAATAGATTGAAAAACTAAATTGGGAGAGTAGTATGAACAAAATAGTAGCAAGTATAGCTATTTTAGGAGCATTTGCAGTAGCAGATACTATTGGTGGAGAGTTAAATATTGGGTATTATGAGCATACTCCAAGTGGTACTATAGAGTATAAAGGAGATAGTATTGATTTAGAAGATGATTTTAAATGGGAAAAAGAGAGTGATGTATTTGCTAAGCTATATATTGAGCACCCTGTTCCTATACTTCCTAACATAAAATTGGGTTATAGTGGATTTAAACATAGTGGTTCAGGAGTATTAACTAGAGATATTAAGTTTGCTAATCAAACATATACAGCTACGGCTGAAATTGGTAGTCTATTCGATTTAGATATGTATGATTTGACGCTATACTATGAAGTTGTAGATGTTGGTCTTGATTTTGATTTAGGATTAAATGTAAGATATTTAGATGGTTCTGTCTCAGCTGTAGGTGAAGGTGGAATTCCTCCTAAATCTATAAATGAGTCAACTTCATTTAGTCTACCTGTTCCTATGGTTTATGCTAAAGCTAGAGTTCCTATTCCTGCAACTAATATAGCTCTTCAAGCAGAGGGGAATTATATTAGTTATAGTGGAAATCAATTTTATGATTTTGAAGCAGGTGTTCGTTATACTTTTGCTTTAGGTTTAGGTCTTGAGGGTGGTTACAAAACTATGAAGTTAAAACTTGATGATGTAGATGATATAACATT
>JALWNF010000210.1 GCA_026995985.1 Campylobacteraceae bacterium | reverse complement strand
TCCATTCACTTCAGAAGATATGATACCTCTACCGTGTGACCCTCACAAAATATCTGTAGGATATGCCGCAAAGAGTATGTGTCAAGATGAAAATGGAGAGGCTTTTGCAACCATTAAGCCTGTAACAGGTCAACTACCAAAAGAGCTTATTACAAACCATAGAGGAACAGTAACTTTTGAGAGAGACAAGGAGTTTGTAAAAACAGTCATAGAAACAGTAAGTCTTGACACAGCAATGGGTGAGAGTATTATGAGTGAGAAGATTAAACAGAAACTCTTTTGCTGTTGGCCTGACTTTTTAGCTCCTGCTGATATGGGGTATAAGAATGTCTATCGTTTGGTTATTTCGGAGTTTTCAGATGTTGTAAATTTTGATGCAGTCAATATTAAAAGAGAGTGTAATTTTATGATTGAGCCTGAGAGGATAATTCCTTTTAGTACTTACAATATGGGCATTGAGTTTTCTCAAACTAAGATTAGGAAGTTTTTGGTTTAAAGACTTTTAAATAAAAAACAATAAAAATAAACTTTAAATTTTTAACTGCTAAAATGATAAAGAATATGAGTTATGATATAATCATAAATAAAACCAATGGAGGTATATGATGAATATGCAGACCATACAACTAAATATAAGTAATGATATTTTTGATAAAGTAATGTCATTCTTAGAAATTTTACCTAAAAACAAAATAGTTATAGTTCGAGACAATAACTCTAAAAAACCTCAAAGTAAGAAAGAGTCATTGGGAGATTTTTTTCAATCTTCTCCTTTAGTTGGGCTTGATTTGAGTAGAAGTTCAGAAGTTTATCAAGGTAGGATAGAGTTTTGAAATATCTGTTAGATACCAATATAATTTCCGAATTTATCTCTAAAAAGCCAAATCAGAAAGTTTTAGACTATGTAAATTCACTTGATGAAAACAATATTTATCTCTCTGTTATTACTATTGGAGAGATTCGTTTTGGAATTGAGAAATTAGATAAAGAGAATCAATCTAAAAAAATTAAAATATTATCTGATTGGTTAGATAACGACCTTATGCAACGCTTTGAGGGTCGTATAGTTGATATTGATAAACAGACAATGTTACAATGGGGAGAGATAAATGGACAACTACAAAAAATAGGAAGACCAATGTCCATTATGGACTCTTTGATTGCCTCATCTTGTTTGACTAATGGATTTGTTTTGATTACTCGAAATACTAAGGATTTTTATGGTTTTGAGATTGAGATGGTTAATCCATTTTAGGAAGAAAAAATGAAAAATACCTATCAAATAACAGTATACATTCCAAAAGCAGAGTGTGAAGCAGTAAAAGAGGCAATGTTTCAAGCAGGAGCAGGGCAAATTGACACTTATGAAGCGTGTTCATGGCAGGTTTTAGGAGAAGGACAATTTAGACCTCTGAAAGGCTCAAATCCATTTATTGGCAAACAAGATGAGTTGGAAAAGGTTTTAGAGTATAAGGTAGAGATGTTTTGTGTTGGCGATAAACTAGAGGCTGTGATAAAAGCTATGAAAGAGGCACACCCTTATGAGGTTCCTGCTTATGGGGTTGTGGCGTTGGTGGATATTTAGGAGTCAAGGGAGAAAAAATATTAATCTACCACCCTAAAAACCCCCTCTACAACCTTAGCCATACGCTCATAATCTAGTATTTCAGGTCTATCTTTTGGTGTATGATAGTTGTCTGAACGGTAAAAGGCTGTATCGCTAATCAAAACAGCAGGATAGTTAAACTTCCAATAGTTTTGATGGTCTGAAAAGTCAATACCAGGAATAAAAGAGAATGCATTCATAGAGTAGACAGGCAGATTGCTACTCTGTTTAAAGACCCCTTTAATATCTCTTGTTAGTGCGATATTTTTCCATGAGAAGTTACTAACAATAGAGATAAAGTTTGCCTCTTTAGGGTAGTATATATCCATAAAAGGAAAAGGGTAGTTTTGAGAGTTTTTCTCATCTGAAAAATAGCCTATCATATCTAGTACAATAACTTTAGAGACCTTTACTTTGTGGTCATATAGATACTTTGCATGGTGAAAGCTTCCCATATTTTGTGTTCTAAAAAATGGTGGCTCTTCTAAAGAGTAGGCTACTACTTGCACATCACAAGAGGGAGGGTGCTTTTTTAATAGGCGTACTAGCTCTAAGAGTCCTGCTATGGCTGAGGTGTTGTCGTTTGCTCCTGCGTGTCCACCAAAGGTATCATAATGCCCTCCAATAACTGTTAAGCCATCTTTGCAACTATTTGAGCCTTTAAAGTTTGCAATTACATTTTTGTAAGTTCTTATTGGCTCATCTAAAAAATCTTTAACCTCAAAGCTTTGATAGCTTACGTCACTGCTATATTTTTGAAATTCGTTATATATATAGGAGGCTGTTTTGTCAAGCATTTGAGTGTTGGTATAGATACGGTCATTAAACTGCTCTACAATAGTATAGACGTGTTTTTTTAAGTTCTCTGCTTTTACCTCTAACTCCTTTCCTTTACTTATTTGGCTTGTAAATATTGGTTGTGTTAACATAAACCAAACTATTAGTACAAATATAGCTAGGTCGATTAATATGATGTATATGTTCTCTTTCATTTTTAGATTATATCAAAATA
>JALWNF010000209.1 GCA_026995985.1 Campylobacteraceae bacterium | reverse complement strand
GATTATGAGTAAACTGCTTACCAATATTAGCCCCTGCACCAACACTCTTTTGGTCGTAAGTTCTATATTGAAACTCGCTCCTATATAGATTAACTCCAAAACTATAATCACTATCCCAAATTCTAGGATTGGTAAATGATAAAGAGTAGTTTACTGAGATTTTAGAGATGTCAAAAGAGACAGCAGCATTAATTCCAGAACCAAAAATATTTCGGTCTGAAACAGAGGCAGATACCATTGCCCCCTGATAAGAGCCATAACCACCACCAGCTTGAATACTTCCTGTAGGAGTCTCTTTTACCTTAACAAGTAGATTTATATGTTGGTCATCAACACGCTCTTGTTCAATATCAACCTTTTCAAAATATCCTCTTCTTCCTAAAGCATTTTTAGACTCTTTTAACTCTGTTAAGGAAAATAAATCTCCTGGAGCCAAATAGACATCTCTACGAATTACTCTATCTCTTGTTGTATGATTTCCAGAGATAATTACATCATTAATATAGACTTTTTTGCCCTTTCTAACTCTATATTGAAGTGCTATAGTGTGGTCTTTTTTATTTTTATGAAACCCCTCTTCTACCCTTGCATAAGCATACCCAAGATTGGCAATCTGTTCTTTAATGTAAGCCTTATCTTTTCTTGCTTTTGCAATATTAAATACCTTACCTTTACGAACTTGTAAGTTCTCTTTTATCTCTTCTAAATCCAATAGGTCAGTATCACCAACAATTGAGACACTACTAACTCTATACTGCTCCCCCTCTTTAATCTTATAAGATATATCTGCTTTATAGGAGCCTTCATCAACTCGCATTAGAGGGTCAGAGACATCAGCATCTAAATACCCATGTTGCATATAAACATCTTTGGCCCTCATACCATCATAAGGCAATTGGTCTAAGTGAGCCACTCCATCATTTAAACCAGGAAACCACCCCATAAAATCTTTTTCTCTATTGGCTAAAGCATCTTCTATCTCATCTGTATCTAATTTTTTAGCTCCTGCAAAATCTATCTTATCAATATAGATTTTCTCACCCTTATTAACATTAAAGATAAGTGCAATACTATCCTCTTTAGGCTCAACTTCTACCTCAACAATAGTATCATAGTATCCCTCTGCCTCAATTTTCTTTATGAGTCTCTTTTTAGCTTTTTCTATTTTTCTAGCATCATAAAGGTCACCTTTTCGTAAACCTATCGATATAAAAAGTGCTTCTTGTTCATCATCTGAACTATAACCATTCATTTGAAGTTTTGAGATTACAGCTTTTTCTTTAAATGTATATACAACTCCTCCCTCTGGAGTAACAGAGACAACAATATCAGAGAAATAACCCTGTTCATAAAACTTTTTTATAGACTCATCAATCTTCATAATATCAAAAGGGTCACCAACATGAATACCAGAAATTTCACTTGCAACATCTTCAGAGAGATGAAGTAGGCCATTATATTTAATAGAGGTGATATTTTGAGCAAGAAGTATGGAGCTTAATCCAACAGATAGAGTAAAAAGTTTTTTCATAAAGTTCACTGTTCCTTTGATTGTTTATCTATGTTAATAAATAGATATTAGTGTATCTTTATTTCACTAAAAAAGTGCTATAATCTACTAAAAATTTAAAGAGTTTAATATGAAAATAGGAATTGTTGGTCTTGGTCTAATGGGAGGTTCATTGGGATTAGCCTTAAAAAAAGCATCTAAAAAATATACTTTAATTGGGTATGACCACAATCTATTACATAAAAAAGAGGCTTTAGAGTTAGGACTTGTAGACTATATTGTTGATGATTTTTCAAAAATTAAAACTTGTGATGTTATTGTTTTAACTATTCCTGTTGATGCAATAATCTCAACGATAGAGAAGCTAACGGATATAGATGCAAGCTGTACAGTTATTGACTTTGGAAGTAGCAAAGAGAAAATTTCAAATTCTATACCATCAAATATACGAAAAAATGTTGTAACATCTCACCCTATGACAGGAACTGAAAATTTTGGACCAAAAGCAGCTATTGATGGACTATATAAAGATAAGACTATGGTTGTCTGTGATATAGAAAAGAGTGGAGAGTATCAAAAAGAGGTTGCTCTTAAACTTTTTAAAGAGATTAAATGTCAAGTTATATTTATGAATGCAAAAGAGCATGATCGTCATGCAGCTTTTATCTCCCACATGCCTCATGCTGTCTCTTATGCCATAGCTAACTCTGTTATGAAACAAGAGAATCCCAAAAGTATTTTAGCTCTTGCAGGTGGTGGTTTTGCAAGTATGAGTCGTATTGCCAAGTCTTCACCAAATATGTGGGAGGATATTTTTCGTCAAAACAGAGAGAACCTTTTAGAGTCTATCAGTGCTTTTAATGAGGAGTTACAACTCTGTCAAAGGCTAATAGAAGAGGAGAAGTGGGAAGAGCTAAATAGGTGGATGAAAGATGCAAATAGGTTGCATGATATTCTTTAGTCTTTATAATGCACTAAAACCTTTTTGCCATAAAACTTAGGCTCAACTCCTAAAACATCTACATCTAAAACAGCCTTGATTCGTGCTAAAAGCTCTCTTCTTCTCATACATTTTGCCCAGATGGTATTTGAAAAATCTTTTGCAATAAAACCTAAAACTAA
>JALWNF010000208.1 GCA_026995985.1 Campylobacteraceae bacterium | reverse complement strand
TCACTCTGTTTTCTTGAAAATGTATATACAATTCCAGCTTCGTTACTATGCTCTTTTAGAAAGTTAACTAGTTGTCGTCTTCCATCTGTTTGACGGTGTTGAGCTGTAATGGTGAGATTTTTTCTAAATAGAGAGCCTCTAATAACTTTTGGATTCCTTAGATTTAGATTGTTTAGAATATCATCTTGAACAGCTTGAGTAGCAGTAGCTGTAAAGGCAGCAATAGTAGTGTTAGGAAAAGAGATTTTGAGTTGAGAGAGCATTCGGTAGTGTTCTCTAAACTCATGACCCCACTCACTTACACAGTGGGCTTCATCTACTACAAAAAAGTTTATATTAAGGTCAAGCAAAAAGTTTAAAAAGCACTCATTCATAAGCCTCTCAGGGGAAACATAGAGAAGTTTTATCTGGTTTTGTCGTAGCTGTTGCTCTATCTGCCTAGACTCCTCTAAACTCTGCATAGAGCTAAGCATAGCAGAGGGTATACCACTACTTCTAAGAGCTACTACTTGGTCGTGCATAAGTGCTAAAAGTGGAGAGATAACTACAGTAACTCCATTCATCATAAGTGATGGGAGTTGATAGCATAGTGACTTTCCTCCACCTGTAGGCAAAATCATTAGTAGGTCTTGATGGTTTAAAATGGCATCAATTACCTCCTCTTGTTGCTCTCTAAAGCTTTCATGTCCAAAGTAGTATTGTAGAGTCTCTAGTTTATTCATGGTGTAATAGTAGCAAAAGATTTTTTGAAAGTGAAATAATAATCTGTCAAATTGTAATATTTGTTATAGAATATAATCTTATCACAATAAAAAACACTAAAGATAAATCATCTACTTAATAGTGTTAGTAAAGATTACAATTATTAATAAAACTTTAAGAAATATTTAATATTTATATATTGAAACTCTATATTATGTTAAAATTCAAAATTAGATATATATATTAAGGTAAAATTATGCAAAAAATAGTCATATTTCAACTTTTTTTGTTTTTAACGCTTTTATATGGAAGAACTATTGAGAGTGAAATAGGTATTAATATTGGTTTAAACTCAACTAAAAATGAGAATAGTTTTAAGTTTAAAAATCCAACTATAGGTGTTACTTATCAAGATAATAGATATATGCTTATACCAAGAGTAGATTTGGAGTATAGTAATGTTAAAAATGACTATGCAACCTCTATTTTAAAAGGCTCTATAAATGCTATTTATGAGTATAAAAATCAAACATATACAACTCCTTATGCTTTAGTGGGAGTAGGGTATGAACATGTTGGTGGAGCGACCAAAAATGTCTTTGAGAGTCACCCTTTTGTGCAGGGAGGTGTTGGGGTTCGTGTTGATTTAAAAGAAGGATTTAAAGCACGAATTGAAGGTAAGATGCTTCAAGTATTGGCTAGTTCAAAAGAGGGAAATGAAGCTATTATTACTACAGGGATTAGTATACCATTGAGCTATCAAGATTCACATCAAAAACAACCTAGAACTATTAAAAGAGATAGAGCTACTACCAATATTAAATTTATACCTATTGTAGTAGAGCCATCTAAACCAAAATTTGTCTATGTAAAAAATAATGAGTGTCCAATTAAGATAGATAGACCAGATTTTGATAGAGATGGTGTTGAAGATAGACTCGACCAGTGTCCTGCAACTCCATGTAATTTTACTGTTGATGGTTATGGTTGTCCTGTAAAGACAACTTTACGAGTTAATTTTAGAAGCAACTCTTCAAAGATAGAGAGCTATTCTATTAATAAAATAGAGACATTTGCCAATTTTCTTTTAAAAAATAGGGGAAGTTTTGTAAAGATTATTGGACATACTGATAGTAGAGGTTCAGCTAAACATAATATGGAGCTCTCTTTAGCTAGAGCAAACTCAGTAAAGAGAGCTTTAATTGTACGAGGGGTAAGTGCATCAAGATTGAGTACAGAAGGTAGAGGAGAGAGTCAACCTATTGCTCCTAATAGTACAGCAGAAGGAAGAGCTATGAATCGTAGAATTGAGGCAATATTGAGTTATCCTACTAATAGGAGAAGATAAATATGAGAATTTTAGAGTTTAAGATATTTTATAGTTTATTACTCTCTTTTATTTTAATTGTTTTTTTAGGTTGTGGAAGTGATAGGGCAGATATATCCTCTGTTGATAGTGATGGAGATGGACTAACTGATATGGTAGAAGCAGTTTTAGGAACTTCTGCTACTAATATAGATACTGATAGTGATGGTATTAAAGATAATGTTGAGTTTAACAGAGATAGTGATGGTGATGGTATTAATGATGCTTTAGAGTCTATTTTAGAAGATAGTGACCATGATGGAGTAGTTGACCAACTTGATATAAATAATAGTAATCCTACTAATGATAGTGATGGAGATGGTGTTTCTAATCAACATGAATTACTTGCAGGAACTGACCCTTTAGACCCAAATAACACTCCAAACATAATAGATGATAGTGACCATGATAATTTAGCAGATAGCATAGACCCAAATGATAATAATATAGATAGTGATGGAGATGGGATAAATGATGGAGCTGATGTAGATGTAAATGGAGATGGGGTGAATGATAATGGAAGAGATAGCGATGGAGATGGAATAAATGATAGAGCCGATGCAGATGT
>JALWNF010000207.1 GCA_026995985.1 Campylobacteraceae bacterium | reverse complement strand
TATAGATGTACTTGTAGGTGCAATTGGTGGGTTGTTTGGTGGTTTAGTCTTTACCCTATACTATGAGGATTTCTTCAAACCTCTAATGGGTGAGAGTCTAGGTAAGTTAACACTTCTTGATTTCTTTGAAGGTCATGAGGAGCTTACAGTGCTTATCTTTGGTATAGTTGTAACTATTATTTCTATACTTATTCCTACAGTAGAGTTATGTGATGAGAAAGAGGGGTGTGAGTAGTCAAAATAGATAGACCTAAGTCTAAGACTTAGGTTATAATTAAATTTATTTCTAATATCTTTGCATTTTAATCCAAATTTAAATTTCCCTAAATAAAACTCTTTTTAATGCTTTTTGCTATTTTTATTTACAACTAAATCATGAAAAATAAAAAAAATTATTTTGATAGATTTTTTTGAATAGAACTACAATAATAAGTAAAAATAATATATAAAAATACTATTTTTTGATTTTTTAATATAAAAAATAGATTTTTTATACTATTTTTTACACTTATTGGTTATTATACTTCTCGAAAAACCAAATGAGGAGTCTTGATGAATATAACTATTAGACCATTTGCGTTAATCTCATCGGCATTTTTAGCTATAACAACTGTTTATGCAACAGATTTAACAAAAGCTTATGAGATGCCAGAAGCTAATAAAATAGTTGAAGCAGACTTGATTGCCAAGCCCACTAAGTTTACTATGCCAAAAGAGTGTAAACTTAATAGTTTTGAGTCAATTGAGAGAGGAAAATATCTTTTTCATAATCTTAACAGCAGAGTTGCAAAAGAGCCTACACCAAAAGGGTTGACAAAACCTAAAAAAGGTGAAGTTAAGCTCTATGGAAACTGTGTTGCTTGTCACAACATAGAGGGTGCTATTGGTGGGGGAACTGTAGGTCCTTCACTAGAGGCATACAGTAAAAACTTTATTGAGACTAAGGCTAGAGATGCTCAGTTTGTCTACCAAAAGATTGCAGATGCACGAGTTGATAACAAAGATACCTCAATGACCATTAATCTTACAACAAAGATGATGAATGAGCAAGAGATTTGTGACTTAACAGCCTATATCTTACAACCAAAAACAGAAAAAAAATCAAAAAAATAGAAGGAACTACTATGGAAAGAAGAAGTTTTATTAAGAGTCTTGTTGCAGTATCGACTGTGGCAGTAGCAACACCAATTATGGCAAAAGAGGAAGCAAAAGAGGCACCTAAGAAATCAGCTACAAAAGGTCCAAACGATATGCCTTTTGATGTCGCACTAAAGACGATTGCAGGAGATAAAGAGGTTAAAGAGTCTGACAAAGTGAAACTAAGCGTTCCTGAGATAGCAGAGAATGGTGCAGTTGTACCTGTAAAGGTAGAGGTAGATAGCCCTATGACAGAGAAAGAGTATGTTAAAGCGATTCACATCTTAAATACTAAAAACTCTAACGCCAGATGTGCTGATGTTATGTTGACTCCTGCAAATGCAAAAGGTTACTTTGCAACAAGAGTAAAACTTGCCCAGACACAAGAGGTAGTTGCAGTGGTTGAGCTTAGTGATGGTACTTTTATGAAAAAGGGTAAAAGCATCAAAGTAACCATTGGTGGTTGTGGTTGATTTGTTTTGAACGTTTTGAGATAGATAAAAGATAAGAAAAATATAAAAGAGTAAAGGATTTAAAATGGCAGAAAGAAAAGCGATGATTAAGATTAAACCAAAGAAGTATAAAGTTGGTGATACTGTAAAGGTTGACTTTGTTGTTATTCACCCTATGGATACAGGAATGGCAACAGATAAAGAGACAAAAAAAGTTATTCCTGCACACTATATAAATGAGGTTACCTTCTCATTTGATGGTGAACCATTTACAAAGATGACCATTTGGGAGTCTGTCTCTAAAAACCCATACTTTTCAGTAAACTACAAAGTTACAAAAAAGGGAAAAATCACTGTAGACTTTACAGACAACCTTGGTGAGAAGGGTAGCAAGAGTAAAAAGCTTAAGCCTAAGGGTTAAGAGATGAAGAAGATATTGTTAACAGTAGCCTTTGTTTCATCTTTGGCTATATCAGGTGAGCAGTTCTCTATGAGTGATGCTGACAAGAAGATGTATGAGGAGATGAAAGAGAACAACCCAGCAGACATTTTTGTTGCAGATGGAGAGGAGAAGTTTGAAGAGCTTTTTGGTGGAGAGGAGGCTTTAGCAAAATTTTTAGAGGTCTCTGAAAAAGAGCTATATAGATATATTGCAGGTTTTCCACGCTATATAAAAAAGATGGGAAATGTAGTAGGGCTAGACCAAGTTCTTCAGGCTATGCAGGTAGAAGCAGGAAAGAAGATGGCTCCACTTGGTAGTGAAGTAATTGACTTTACCTCTGCTTATGTCAAATCGTTAGCTAATGATGAGAATATTACCATTGATGTAGAGGCAGATGATGCCATAAAAGCCTCTTATGCATTAGGAGAAAAAATCTATAGTACAAGAAGAGGGTACAGAGGACTCTCTTGTAAAAGTTGTCATGCTATGGCAGGAGCTCTCTTAAGAACTCAGAGACTTCCAGATATGGGAGAGGTAAATACAGGTGGAACATGGCCAGCATATAGAATGACCATGTCAAAGCTTGTAACACTTCAAGAGCGTTCACAGAAGTGTATGATTGATGCAGGACAAAAGCCACTACCTTTAGGTTCTAAAGAGATGGTAGGGCTTGAGGTTTACATTACCAATATGGCAAAAGAGAAAAAACAGGTCATAGAGATACCTGGACTTAAACGATAATAAGAGGAAAAAGATATGGATATTAGCAGAAGAGACTTTTTACAATTTGCAGGAGCTTTAGGGCTTTTGAGTGTAACAGGAACTAACCTTTTTGCTGGGGAAAAAGCAAAAGAGAAGATTAAGCAGTTATCTTTTTCAGATTTGGTGGATTTTAAGGCAAAGGGGAAGGTGACTCTTTTGCATATTTGTGATTTACATGCACACCTTAAGCCTCTCTATTGGAGAGAACCATCTACACTTATATCAGCAAAGAATCTTGTAGGTACACCAGGGTTTATCTGTGGTAATGCATTTGAAGAGTACTATGGAGTTAAATCAGGCTCTATTGAGCAGTACTTTGACACCTATAACGATTTTGAACTATTGGCTAAAAAGTTTGGTAAGATGGGTGGAATCTCACATATAAAACCGATGATAGACTATGTAAGAAAAGAGCGTGGAGAGAAAAATGTTCTTCTTCTTGACTCTGGTGATACATGGCAAGGTACAGCTGTAGCACTTAAAACTAAAGGTGAAGCTATTGTAGATGCTCAAAACTACTTAGGTGTAGATGTGATGGTTGGGCATTGGGAGTTTACTTATGGTAAAGAGCGAGTAAAAGAGCTTATTGAGAAGTTAGATGCAGACTTTATCTCTCAAAATGTTATTGACAACGACCCATTCTCTGATGATTTTGAGGAGTTGGTCTTCCCTCCTTATGTTATTAAAGAGGTTGGTGGCTCTAAGATTGGTATTATTGGTCAGTCGTTTCCATTTACCTCAACTGCAAACCCTAAAAAGTTTACAGAGGGTTGGAGCTTTGGTCTAAGAGATGAGTCTCTACAAAAGTATGTTGATGAGCTTAGAGGCAAGAAAAAGGTTGACTGTGTTGTAGTACTAAGTCACGATGGTTTCTCTGTTGACCAAGAGTTAGCTAAAAAGGTAAAAGGGGTTGACTTTATATTAAGTGGTCACACACACGACCCTAGTCCAAAACCAATAGTTATTAACGATACAGTTATCTTAATTGCAGGTTCTCATGGTAAGTATGTTGGGCGACTCGATATTGAGTTAGATAAAGGTAAGGTAAAAGATTATGAGTTTAAGCTTATGCCTGTTGCTTCAAAGCTTATTCCTGCTGATAAAAAGGGTGATGAGCTAATTGCTAAATGGTACAAACCTTACGATAAAGAGCTAAACGAAGTTCTAGGAACTACTAAGAACCTTCTCTATAAACGTGATACTTTCTACTCAACATTTGATGCTCTAATTGGAGAGGCTATTAAAGAGGAGATGAACTCAGATATTGTCTTTACTCCAGGGTATAGATGGGGAACAACTCTCCTTCCAGGTGAGTCAATCTTAAAAGATAATGTATATGAGATGACAGCTATTACCTACCCAGAGGTATATACCTTTGAGCTTAAAGGTGCTAAGATTGCTCAACTTATGGAGGATATTGCAGATAATGTCTTTAACTCAAATCCACTTCTTCAACAGGGTGGAGATATGAGCCGTCTAACTAATGCTTCATATAGCATCAAGATTGATGCTCCAGCAGGCAAACGAATCTCTGACTTTAAAATTGGTGGAAAACCGATTGATTTAAAGAAGAGCTATAGAGTTTCTGCATGGGGTGGTAATCTGCAAAATGCTGGAGAGAATATAGATAAGAAGAAGATTCGACCAGTCTATGAAGTGGTCTCTGACTATATTCGTAAAAAGAGGGTGATTGACATTCCACTAGAGTCAAATGTAAAAGTTTTAGATTTTGATTGTGGTTGTCCTACTAAAGGTGCTAAGTGTTCTTAGAACCTTAGCTCTAAAACTAAGGAGGTAGAGTGAAGAGTCTTTTGGTCTTTGGAGTGGTACTTTTGTCTCTCTTTTTTATCTTTAAGCAAGAGAGTATACCTAAAAATCAAACTAAAATGACCTACTCAAAAGCGATTGAGTTAGCAAAGAAGAGTAATAAGTTGATAATGTTAAAACTAACATCTGACCACTGTAGGTACTGTATTAAAATGGATAGAGAGGTAATGAGTGACAAAGAGGTAAAGGAGTTGCTCTCTAAGCACTTTATTACTGTTAATGTCAATGTTGACCATGAGAGAATACCTCTAGGTATTAAGCGAGGGGTTACCCCTACATTTATCTTTATAGACAAAAACCAAAAGGTTGTTAGTAAAATCCCAGGTTCATGGAACAAGAGAGATTTTATCGATTTATTACAAGCAAGAATTTAGATTGGAGCATTTATGAAAAGAGTATTAATTGTTCTTATGGTGTTGTTGAGTTTTAGCTTTGCAGAGACAGAGTTAGCAAAACCTAAGCCATCACTAGAAAATCCACGAAAGTTTGTCTTTCCTATAACAACAGCCGATGAAGATAAGATAAATCATCTTCTCTCTTCAGTAAGCAATGTTATGAAGTTCTATGGTGTTGACAAATCAGAGGTTGTAGTGGTTGCCTACTCAAAAGGGATTAAGCTTCTAAAAAAAGATGCTGACTTTTTTGATAAGGATATACAAAAAAAAGTGCGTTCACTTATGACCTATGATGTTGAGTTTATTGCATGTAATAATACTATGAAAACCTATGGAATTAAGAAAAAAGATTTACTATCTGGTGTAGAGGTAGTTACAGCAGGGATTGTTGAACTTATTGAGAGGCAACTCTCTGGATATATCTATATTAGACCATAAAAAAGGAGTAACATGAAATTAGTAATTAAAACCGTTCTATTAACATCACTATTGGCATCGCCAATAGTAGCAAAAGAGGTAACAAAGACAAAAGAGCCTGTTAAAACAGCAAAGGTAGCAAAAGAGATTACAGGGCAAGATATTCAAATCTTTACAGCAAAAAATAGTGATGGAAAGATTACCCCTAAGAGTATTCAAGATGCTTTTGAGAAGGCAGGTTTTTTTGTATCTGTAAACCGAGATATGAATACCCCTTTTAAAAAACAGTTCAAAGAGAGTAGTTTTAGTCTCTATAACCTATTTACCTTTTATAAAAAAGATGTAGTGTTAGAGTTAGCTAAAAAGTATGAAAATATTGGACTTTTTGCTCCTATGAGTATGTCTATATATACTAAAAAGGGTGAGAAAACCATCTCTGTAGCTACACTCTCTGCAGAGGCGATTGCAAAGATTTTAAATATACCAAAAGATGAAAAAATCTTAACTGATTTGAGAGCTCTAGTTATAAAGACACTTCAGCGTGCTCTTCCTGAGGGTAAGTTTGAGAAGCTACCCTATACTCCTAAAGAGCCAAAAGATAAGTTAGTAACTACATTTACAATGGATATGGACAAAGATGAGTGGGAAGATGAGCTAGATGAGTTTAAGATGGGATTTGAGAGCGAGTTAGCTCCAAATGGTTTTATAATTGCAGGTCATAATAACTTAGGTGATTATTTTGAAGAGGCAAAGTATGATGGGTATGACTTCTATGAGGTATACTCAGTTTGTAAACTTCCTGTTATCTATACAATTGCAAAAACAAGACCAGAGGCTGGTGCGTTTGCTCCATGTTCTCTATACTTAGCAAAGAAAAAAGGTGAAGCAAAGATGACAACAGCATTTCCATCTGTATATAATTGGATAAGCTCTCTTGTAATAACCGATAAAAAGGATTTAGAAGTTTTAGAGAATACCCAAAAGAGAATGACAAAGATTCTCTCAGAATTGATAGAGTAGTAGAGCCAATCAAACAAAAAGCCTAACTCTTAGACTTAGGCTTTATGAGTTAACATTAATGACTCGTCTTCCCCATAAAAATCTTTTTTTATAAAATGGCTTTTTATTAAAATTGGTAATAATTACTTTTTTTCGTGCTGAACTAGCATGGATAAAGTTACCGTTACTAAGATAGATACCTACATGATTAACTTTGCCTGTAAATCTCTTCTCTGTATCAAAAAATACCATATCGCCTCTTCGTAAATCTTTAATATTTTTAATATATTTTCCAACTTTTGCTTGGTCGCGTGATACTCTAGGAATCTTAATACCTGCTGTTGAGCGAAAGACATATCTTGTAAAACCAGAGCAGTCAAATTTATTTGGACCTGTTGCTCCCCAAACATACTTTTGTCCAAGTTTTGCTTTAGCATACTTTTCTAGTTTTTGGTCAATAGAGATAGATTTTGTTTTTTTAATATTTCTCTTTTTAGCAATTTTTACTTTCTCTTTTATGCTTTTTGTCTTTTTTGCTATTTTAACTCTTTTTTCAATTGGCTCTTTATTATTCTCTATTTTATCAATAGTTACTATCTTCTCTTTTTTCTCTTTTACTATAGTTATAGTATCGACTTTAGACTCTTTTAGAATCATTTGACTTAGATAATCAATCTTTTTATCGTCCCATGTTCTGTATTTTGTTTCTTCAATAATCTTTTTGCCTATATGTTCAACAGTCTTTTTGTCCCATACTGTATATTCTGTAGATTGTGGTAGTTTTTTGGAGCCTTGAACTATCTCTTTAATAGAGTCAGTAATAAGTATTTTTAGTTCAGAATCAGAGTAGGCATCTAGTTTTATTGGTGCTTTGTTCTCTATTTTATTCTTATCAAGAAATTTTATATATCCTATTCCAAGAAGTTGAAACAGAATTATGGTTAAAAGTATATGTATTATTTGATTCATCACCTCTCCTTTTCAAGAGTAATAAAAACAAAAACTAACTTTAATCAATATTACTAGATTAAAGCTTTCATATAAATTAATATATAAAAATATATAGTAGAAACAACAAGCTATTTGAGAGATTTAGCTATAATTCCAAAAAATTTTTTAAGGGCTATAATATGAGAGCATTACTTAGTGTAAGTGATAAGAGTGGTATTGTTGAGTTTGCACAAGGACTAGAGAAGATGGGGTGGGAGATTATCTCAACAGGTGGAACATTTAAAAAACTCTCCGAAGCAGGTGTAAAGGTTATAGAGATAGATGAGGTAACAAAGTTTCCAGAGTGTTTTGATGGTAGAGTTAAGACACTTAACCCTTATGTTCATGGTGGTATTTTACATAAACGTGGTGATGAAGCTCATGTAGCACAAGCAAAAGAGTTAGGAGTAGAGGGGATTGACCTTGTTTGTGTTAATCTATATCCATTTAAAGAGACTATTGAGCGTACAGAAGATTTTGATGAGATTATTGAAAATATAGATATTGGTGGTCCGACCATGGTACGTTCGGCTGCAAAGAATTTTAATGATGTTTTGATTGTTACAGATGTTAATGACTATGGTGCAGTACTTGAAGCTTTAGAGAAAAGAGAGGATAACCTAGAGTTTAGAAGAGGGTTTATGATAAAAGCTTTTGAGCATACTGCCTCTTATGACTCTATGATTGCTAACTATATGAACAAACGTTTTAATGATGGTTTTGGAGAGTATCAATTTATTACAGGTAAAAAGGTTTTCCAAACTCGTTATGGAGAGAACCCTCACCAAGATGGTGCACTGTATGAGTTTGATAACCACTTTAGCCAAAACTTTAAGCAACTCAAAGGTGAAGCCTCATTTAACAATATTAATGATGTCAATGGAGCATTAAAGATTGCTACTAGCTTTGGAGATGCAAATGCTGTATGTATAGTTAAGCATGGAAACCCTTGTGGATTTGCTCTTAAAGATACACTACTTGATTCTTATGTTGAAGCCTTAAAGTGTGACCCCGTATCTGCTTTTGGTGGTGTAGTAGCTGTTAATGGTGTAGTTGACAAAGTACTTGCCCAAAAGATGAATGAGATTTTTTTAGAGGTAGTCATGGCAGCTGACTTTACAGATGAAGCACTAGAGGTATTTGAGAAGAAAAAGCGTCTTAAACTCTTTGCACAGGGTGGAGAAAAACTTATTATGTCAAGAGATAGCTATGATTTTAAACATATAGATGGTGGATTTGTCTACCAAAACTCAGACTGTATCTGTGATAATGAGGTTCATAATGCTCATCAAAAATCTAAATTCTCAGCAACAGAGCAAGAGATGAAAGATTTGGAGATTGCATGGAAGGTAGCAGGACTTACTAAGTCAAACTGTGTTGTTTATGTAAAAGACTCTGCAATGGTAGCTGTAGGAATGGGAATGACTAGTCGTGTAGATGCAGCTCAGTGTGCATTGAAAAAAGCAAAAGAGATGGGCTTAGATGTTAGTGGTGCAGCGATGGCATCTGAAGCATTTTTCCCATTTAGAGATAGCATAGATGCAGCAGCAGCAGCTGGAGTAAAAGCAATTATTGAACCAGGTGGAAGTATTAGAGATAATGAGGTAATTGAGGCTGCCAATGAGCATGGAATTGCTCTTTACTTTACAACAGTAAGACACTTTTTACATTAGAATTTTACGAATTATTCACGATTATTTGTTACTATTTATAAAATAATATAGAATTAAACAAGGATATAGGTTAATGAGAAAAATACTATTTGGAATACTCATCTTGGCTTCTATTTTGGTAGCAGAGGTAACAAATATACCTGCAACAATAGATTTTGTAAAATCAAATAAGATGAAAATAATAGATATTAGAACAGAAAGTGAATGGAAGCAGATGGGTGTTATTGAAAATGCTTATCTATTAACTTTTTTTGATGAAGAGTCAAAATACAATATAAAAGATTTTATTAAAAAGCTTAATAAAATTGTTAAAAAAGATGAGCAATTTGCTATTATTTGTAATACTTCTAGTCGTACCAAGTTAGTCTCTAATTTATTAGGTAATAGACTTGGTTATCATGTTGTAAATTTAGTTGGAGGTATGGATAAGTTAATAAAAGATGGATATAAGGTAACTTCATACCCTAAAGAGAAAGAAAAAGCTACTGTTGAGAGTATGGAATTGAATTCTACTACTCAAAATTCTCTCAAGAAGACACCTAAGTAGAGTGTTATTAATCCTAAAGAGATATTTATATTCTTAGTTTGACGGAATAGCATATCTACTAAAAGCCTAAAAATAGGTAAGATAAGATTAGTAGTAGACTTTAGACTCTAATCTTTATACTCCTAGCATCAACTTTACCTTGTTAAAAATATAATCAGCTACATACTCCATATCACAATCATAACAGGTATTTAAATCTTCTTCAATTTCAATACTCTTTTTTCTTAAAGGTTTAGTAGTAATAAATAGATTAATTGTTCCTACAATCATAAAGTGAATAATCATAGGCTCTACATTAGAGAAGAGCTTTTGCTTCTCTCCCTCTTTTAAAATCTTACTAAGAAGTGCAAATAGTTTCCTCATGCTATCAAACATCATATCAGGTAAATAAGCACCACTGTTACTAAGTTCTCGAAGAAGTAGGGCAGGTAGATAAGGGTTCTTTTCACAATAGAGTGCATAGGTTGTAATAAAGTTTTTTAAATCTTCTAAAGGGTGTAGATACTCTTTGTCTTTACTAATAACTTCATCGTGTATAGATTCTAAAGCATGACTTAAAACAGCCCCATAGAGTCCAGCTTTATTTTTATAGTAGTAAAAAATCATAGCTTTATTTACTCCACAAGCTTTGGCAATCTCATCTGCTGTTGTGGCATCGTAGCCATTAGTAGAGAAGAGTATCATAGAGGTGTTAATAATTTTTGCTTTAGTAGCTTGGGCATCTCTGGTTTTTTTTTGCATAATATCTCCTATTAACTATATAGTTAATTATAAAAGTTAATAGCTTAAACCATTTCTATAAAACAATAAATTGTTAAATTTAAAGAATAAGCCTTAAGTATCTGTCTCCTTATTCTGATGAGAATAGATAATAATAGCCACAAAAACCCCACCTTGAATAACCCCTAAAATAACTTCTGAAATAACAGCTATCATGGCAGTTAATGTTTGAGGTATCCAATCTCCTGAGCCTAGAGTAGTAAAAGTTACTGTTGAGATATACATAGAGGTTATAAAACTATGTTCATGAATCTCTTTCATATTTTCAGGACTAAATGTTGCACTTAGGTGAAATAGAGCAAATGGGTCAAAGATATTAAATACAATAGCATAATAGACAATAGTTACAAGTGTAATTTCTAAATAGAGTAGAACTACTTGAATAAGTGCTACATGCACATGATATTTTGAGCGACTAAAGATAAATATGGCACTATCAAGTAGAAGAAATCGAGCTAAAACAATATAGAGAATATTGGCTACTAAAATCTCATCATAATATTGGGTAAAAAAAGCACTCTCTCTTAAATCTAAATCCCACTCTAAAAGAGGAGGAATTAAAAGAATAGGAATAACTAAAAACGCTATATTGATACTTTTAATATAGCGTTTTTTTCTTTGTAGGTATCTTGTCAAAAATTAACTCTCAAATGTATCAAATGCCATTTTTGCATTTCCCATAACAGCACTAGAGTGAGCATGTTTTACAATCTTAACTAAATATGCTAACTCCTCTTTGGTTATTCCCATCTTTTTAAG
>JALWNF010000206.1 GCA_026995985.1 Campylobacteraceae bacterium | reverse complement strand
ACACATATCTTAAGAGAGCAGTTTGAGACTAATGTTTTTGGGCTACATGAGTGCACAAGGCAGATTATTCCTGTTATGAGAAGACAGGGGCATGGAAAGATTATACAACACTCATCTGTTTTAGGCTTAGTCTCACTCTTTGGACGTGGTGCTTACAATGCTAGTAAGTATGCCATAGAGGGGCTAACTGATACACTAAGATTAGAGCTTAAAGATACCAACATTCACCCTGTACTACTAAACACAGGTCCAATTACTAGCTCATTTAGAAAAACTGCAATGAAGAAGCTTCAAGAGAATGTAGATATAGAGAACTCTATTTTTAAAGAGAACTATCTTAAAAATCTTTCTAAAGAGAAGAGCTCTGTACCTTTTAACCAAGAGCCTATTGCTGTTGCAAAGGTAGTTGAAAAAATTATCTTAACCTCAAAGCCAAAGCCTCGCTACTATATTACAAAAGCGACATATATTTTAGGGTATCTAAAACGAATTTTGAGTACCTCGGCTCTTGATAAGGTTTTAATTAAGGTTGGGTAGGGTGTTTTCCCCTAAAAAAACCATACAAATTAACGTAACAAATGTCCCCTACCCTTAAAAAGATAAGTAGGAACTAAATTTGAAAAGAACTCATAACTCTCTTTTGTATCTACTATCTTATCTCTATCTCCCATAAAAACCTCAATAGTTACACCTCGCTCTAATAGCTCTAAAACCTTCTCTTTTACCCAAATATAACTAAGAAGCGACTCCAACTCATCATAAGTTCCATCACACAAAAAACTATTCAAATCTACAGATGCTGGATAGGCTACATTTTTTAAAAACTGTTTAGTATAGAGCTCTTTGTCTACTTTAAAGTAATGAAGTTGAGCTCTAATAAAAGATTTTTTATGGTTCTGAAAAAAAGCAGGAGAGATAAGCACTAACCTATCAACCCTATCTGTAGTACTGTAAACATACTCAAAAGCCTTTTGAGCTCCATAAGAGAAACCTGCTACAGCATACTCACTCTCTATTAGTTGCTCTTTAAAAAACTCCTCCTCATTACAGAGAGAAAAACCGTTAAAATACCTCATCTAAAATATCCTTTGTCTCTGTAGGAGTAATTGACTCATTCTCTAAAAGATACTCTCTTACCTTATCTACAACACTCTCCATTTTAGAGAGCAAAGAGGTGACCTCCTCTGTTGAGTTAGCAAGTAGTGTCTGTACATGTAGAGCTGTAGAGAAGTACTCTTCACTCATGGCATACTCCTCTATAATTGTTTGAGCCAAAATCTTTGCTGCTTTAATATCCTCTTTAGCATTAGTAAAGAGTTCACCATACCTAGTCTGTGTAGCAATACGTCCTGCTAAAAGAACTTTTAACTCATTTTCTAACATTGTTTTAGAGAGAATCTCGTTATGATGAGGGATAAAATTAGAAGAGATAATTCCTATCTTCTCATAGTTTACCTCTAACCATGTAGCAGTTACAGCTTTAGCAGCTTGATAGAGTGCTTGAATCTGTCGCTCTTCATCTGTAAAGCTTTGAATTTTATGTTTTCCTAACAAAACTTTATCTTTTACAGCCTCTATATCTTCATTGGTAATTTCAAACTTTCCATAACGCAATGCATAGAGTGCTGCCTCGTTAATAAGTGTTGCAAGTGCTGCAGAGTTAAATCCAATAGTCATCTTAGCTACTTTTTCAATATCTACACTATGGTTCTTAGATTTTAAATTAAGGGCAATAATCTCTTTTCGCTCTTTATAGTCAGGCAGAGGAATATGAACTCGTCTATCAAAGCGACCAGAGCGTAATAGTGCCTCATCTAACACCTCTATCTTATTTGTTGCTGCTATTACCATAACCCCTGAACTCTCCTCAAAACCGTCCATCTCTGTTAAGAGTTGGTTTAGAGTTGCCTCTCGCTCCTCATTGTTGTGTACTCCACGGCTCTTTCCTACTGCATCTATCTCATCTATAAAGATAATACTTGGAGCCATCTCCTTGGCTTTCGCAAAGAGTTCACTAACACGTTTAGCACCCATTCCTACATATATCTGAACAAATGAAGCAGCACTTTGGTAGAAGAAAGGAACATTTGCCTCTCCTGCTACAGCTTTAGCAATTAGAGTCTTACCAACACCAGGAGGTCCTACTAAAAGTACCCCTTTAGGTAGAGATATATCAAACTCTCTATACTTAGCAGGATTTCTTAAGAAGTCAATTATCTCTTCAAGCTCCTCTTTTACCCCTTCAACTCCTGCTACATCAGAGAAGTTTACATTGGAGTGTTGTGCTTGAATATTGAGTTTTCCAATAGTGTTATCTGTCACCTCTACTTGTTGATTGAGTATCATTCTCTCTTGACTTTTACGACTTGCTCTTAAGACATAAAAGATATAGAACATCATTGTTAAGAGTATTACAGAGATAATAGTATCCATTAGCTCTGTTGACTCTTCATAGTACTCAACCTTACCCAATGAAAAGAGTTTTTTGGTATCTATAGCCTCTTTTGGAACCTTAACGCTTCTATCTTTAAAGTACAAATATACATAAGGCTTTTTAACCACTACTCTCTCTACAGGTGAACTCTCTATAAGCTTTAAAGCCTCACTCTGCTCAATAAGCTCAGGAGACTTCTCTAAACTAGAAAACATTAAAATAGCAAAAAGAGCTACTAATGAGATAAGAATAATCTTTGTATTTTTACTTATAGATTGCCACATTTTTGTCCCCTTCTACTTTTGCATTCTCTATAAAAATCCAATTAGATGTTAAATCCTCTTTAGAGTTTACTTCAACTCTATTGTAGTATTGGTCATATCCAAAATAGTATCCATCTCTTCCCTGCTCCACTAAAACTTCAAGATTTTTACTGTTAGCTACTCTAAAGTCATAATTTTTAGCTTTAATAAGAGATGTTAACTCTCTATATCTCTCTTTTGCAATATTACCTTTTATCTCAGGCTTCATAGTTGCAGATGGAGTATTGTCACGCTTAGAGTATGAGAAGGCATGTATATGAGTCAATGGTAGAAGTTTAACTCGCTCTATTGCCTCCTTCCACTCCTTCTCATCTTCTCCAGGGTGACCAACAATAAAGTCTGTTCCAATAGCATAACCCTTTTGTGCTATCTCATGTAGAAGCTCTAAGTCACTCTTAAAGTCATTACGTCGGTTCATTAACTTTAACATCTTATCTGAGGTGTGTTGTAAGGCAATATGTAGATGTTTTGCCATCCATGACTCAGTTAAAATCTCTTTAAACTCATCATCAATCTGTATTGGCTCTAAACTCCCTATACGAATACGTCTCACTCCTCTAATCATACTTATTTTCTTAAGTAGTTTAGCTATAGAGGTTCCCTCCTTTTGCCCATAACTTCCAACATTAGTTCCAGTTAAGATAAACTCTCCAAAACCATTTGTTGCCAACCTCTCAATCTGCCTTAAGATATCCTCTTCTCTATGACTTCTAGCATCTCCACGAACAGATGGGATAATACAGTAAGAGCATCTAAAATCACACCCCTCTTGTATCTTAATAAAAGCTCTACTCTTTCCGACAAACTCCTCCACAATAGTAGAGTCAATATGCTCTAAATCACCAATCTGATAAAATGGTTTTTCATATTTTAAAATATCATTAATCTTCTCTTTTTCAGAGTGTCCAATAACCCCAAAAACCTTTTTGTCTTTAAAGAGCAACTCACCTTTAGAGTGAGCTCCACAACCTGCAAGAATAACTTTAGCATTAGGATTTAAACGTCTTCTTCCATTTATATATGCCCTAACAGAGGAGTCTGCTCCATTTGTTACAGTACAAGAGTTTACCATAATAACATCAGCTTCATCTTCATTTTGTGTCAACTCAAAATCTTTTAGTTTTGATATCATCACTTGGGTATCAAACTGGTTTGTTCTACACCCAAAGGTTTTAAAATATACTTTTTTCATTCTTATCTTCTTTTAATATTATACAATTTCACTATTTTCAGGTAATGGAGGTCTTGGTGCAGACTTATCCATATAGATTGACTGACTTGGTAGTGCCAACTCTATATCATCCTCTTTTTGTATTCTTGCTAAAATCTCCATAGAGATAGTACTTCTTAGAGTTAAAGTTGCATATGAGTTGGTCAAATACCAAACAGAGATACGAACACCATAATCATCTAAAAATGCAAAAACACGAGGCTCTACTGCTGTATTTCGTACACTATATTTACTTCTTAGACGATTTAACTGCTTTCGTGTCATCTCCGTATAACCTTTTGAAAACTTTCTTGCTACCTCTTTAGAGATATATTGTGCTTTTGAAGCATTAGAATCAAAAGTGATATAAAAGTCAATCCCGTCCCAAACAGTCTTAAGACCTGCATGAGAGTAGTTTGCAATCATTCCTGTAAATATATAGTTATTTGGAATAAATATAATACGCCCTGTACGTCTATTTTTATATACAGAGGTAAATGTAACATCTTCATGTAGTGTCATACGTAAAATAGATATATCAACAATATCTCCAACATACTCAACTCCATCTTTTACAAATTTCATACGGTCACCTACATGAACAGAGCCTGAAACCCAAATAACAATCCAACCTAAAATACTCATGAACCAATCTTTTAGAGCAATAGCAATACCAGCTGATGCAAAGCTCAAAATAGTCATTA
The DNA here is from genome assembly GCA_026995985.1 of Campylobacteraceae bacterium. Lineage (GTDB taxonomy): Bacteria > Campylobacterota > Campylobacteria > Campylobacterales > Sulfurovaceae > UBA1140. Next base: position 6,511 of record JALWNF010000206.1, on the reverse strand, counting down.
AGTTTTTAACATTTTCAATATAAGAGAAGAGTAAAATAATGACAATTATAACAATAAATGAGCCATTAACAATCTTGTTTATACCATAGAAGAAGTCATTTTCAGACATATATTTATTGATTAAAAATTTTATTAAAAATAGAAAGAGTACTAAAGAGCCAATAGTTGCACCAATTACTACTAGCTTTTTTACCTCTTTATCTATTCCCTCATCAATATTTAAACTAATTTGAGAAGCAACCTGAGAAAATGTCTTAATAGATGTCTTATATATCCTTAGCGTATCTTCAAAATCTTTTAATTTCTGTTGAGTTGCTTTTAGCTCTTGAACATATTTGTTTCGTTTAGACAAAAGAGTTAACTCTTTTAAAAGTGCTACCTTCTCTTGTAATTTTGTAACAGCTTCACTCAAAGAGGCATACTTCTCATCATGCTCCTCTTTTATACTCTTTAGCTGTTTTTGGTATGAGATTCCATCAAGAATACTAATTGGATTAGTAATCTTAGGTTCAGGAGCCAACTCTTTAATCTTAACCATATCGGCAAATGGGTCTTTTTTATACTCACTTAACTGAGAGAGTTTTCCTTCAATAATCTTATACTCATCTTTTAGTCGTTTAAGTTCTAACTTTTCTGTGTTAGTTAAACTCTCTTCATCTCCATACTCCTCTATCTCATCAGCATACTTCTTATGCTTCATCTCAAGCTGTTGATAGGTCTCATAAGGCAGATATTGATTTGCCCAAATATTATCTTTACTTAGCTCTTCATCTATCTTCTTTTTCTTCTCCTCTAGCTCATCTATTCTAGCTTGTAGTAGCTTCTGCTCTTTTATACGCTCTGCTTTTTTTTGAAGAAGACGCTTCTGCTCTTCAACTCTTTTTTGAGCCTCTAACTCCTGTTTCTGTTTATCAATAGCTTTAGTAATAATAGCTATACTCTTACTTATATTCCCTTCAACATATTCAGAAGTACTCTTTTGAGTTACATTACTATCGGCAAAAAGAGAGAGAAAAGAGAGGAGAAAAATATAAACTATTCTCATTACTAAACTCATTTTGTAAAATTATAAAGAACTCTTTTTAGAGTCCCTTCATCAATATCATCACAAATAGTATGCCCTCCAATCCCATTAGGCAAAATAAACTTAAGTCTATTATTTGCAGCTTTTTTATCTAAAAAGAATTTATCGTAAAAAGCATCTACATCATTAATCTTATAAGTTGTAGGAAGTTGATGTTTCTCTAAGAGCCTCTCTACCTCATCTATCTGACTCTGTGTCATCAAACCCAACTCTCTAGCCAAAGCATTTGCCATCACTATTCCTATAGCTACAGCTTCTCCATGAAGATAGGTAGTGTAGTTTGTCTCATTCTCAATTACATGTCCAAAGGTGTGTCCATAGTTTAGTACAGCTCGTATTCCTGACTCTTTTTCATCTAAGTTAACAACCTCTGCTTTTAACTCAACACAACGTCCAATAATCTTCTCTAAACTCTCTCTATCTGAAAAATCAGCATCTACTAAAAAGTTAAAATACTCTTTGTCAAACATGACTGCCATCTTTATAATCTCTGCTATACCAGCAGCAAACTCTCTCTTTGGAAGTGTCTTTAAAAAGTCAGTATCTATGTAGACAGCTTCGGGTTGATAGAATGCACCTATAAGGTTTTTTCCATAGGAACTATTAACCCCTGTCTTTCCACCAACAGATGCATCTACTTGTGCTAGTAGTGTAGTAGGAACTTGAATAAATCCTATCCCTCTTTGATAGATTGATGCTGTAAATCCTGTCATATCACCAACTACTCCACCACCAAGAGCTATTAGTAGTGACTTTCTATCTAGTTTTGCTTCAAAAAGTTTATTTAAAATAGTCTCTATTGTTGCTAAGGTTTTATACTCTTCACCATCTTCAATAGTAACAACATAGAGCTCATCCGCACTTATCTTAGATTTTAAATACTCTAAATGTAGAGCAGATACAGTTGTATTTGTAACAATGGCTACTTTTCTATTAAAAGTAAGCTCTGGCAATCTATCTATAACAACATTATATTCTATAGCTGAACTACTCTCTAAATGAATGGGAACTATCATGATTTTTTTAGACCTAGTGTATAAATTATTATTTGTAATATTCTATCTTAAAGAGGTATTTAATGGGCTTAATATCTTTAAGCAGATAGTTTTAGAATAACAATTGTTATAATTTTACCCCTCTACAGGAATCAAAAGCAAAGGGTGTTTTTTTATAGAGAGGATATGCCTACTAAAACTTGTTGAAAAAAAATTTAACCATGAGCTACTACTAACCTCTTTATTATAAGGAGCAATATGTAAAATAGCATCTTGGACAAGTAGTTCTTTAATTGGATTAGCTCTTTTCTTTTTTATATTAATATTAAAACTATATAGTCGAGAGAGTGTCTCATAGTGGTCAATAACCTTTTTTGTATCTTCAAAATCACCTTCAGGATTATAGTCATATAAGTTTAACTCAAGTTCTAAACTCTCAGATATATCAAAAACAGATGTAGAGAGAGACTCCATCTCTGTCTCTTTGCCCATCAAAAGAACAGCTTTATTTATATTAAATAATCTCTCCTCTCCAAAAAGATAGACAGGACGATTAAAAGAGCCTATATACTCTTTAAATTTTGTTTTTTTAAAAAGTTTTTGCGTCAGTAAAAAGAGTCCAATCTCGTCTTGACTTATATCAAAATCTATATCTTGAAATATATCACTCTCACTGTAGGTTACAAGAACATCAATATTATCATTTTGTAGATTTCTAATCTCTTTTATAGCATCTATATCAACAATATTTATTAACCTAATAAAGAGTTTTGTTTTTACCAATTTATTACTTAGAAATATTGCTTCATTTATTTGGGAAAGAATATCTTCTCTACTTTGCTCCATATCAACTAAAAGATACATATTTTTACCAAAAGGCTCAGGAAAAACTCCTTGTCTTCTATTGACACGCTTATAGACCTCCTCCAATACCAAAGGGTTTCCAATAACCACAATTCTATCGTTAGGTTTTATCATTGTACTATTAGTAGGAAATATCTGCTTCTCTTGTCTATATATAGCCACTATTTTCCACTTTCTATGAGAAATAGCACCTACATGACGAAAGGCAAAGCTACTCCCAAGAGGAATAAGTATCTCCATAATCTCACCCTTTCCTAAACCAATATTCTTAGCAATTATTGGAACATTTGGAAGTTTCTCATAGAGGCTTGAAGCTATAGCCTCATTTATATTTAAAAGGTTTAAGTTCTCATCATCAAAGCCCATATCGTCCCACTTTGAGACAAAGACAATAAAGATCTTATCATCTATAAAACGGACATTTTTATATGTAAATTTTGCCTCTAATCTATCTTCAAGAACTATAAATACAGTTGAGAACTCAACCTCCTCCATTAATGTCTTAACACGCAAATAAGAGGTTGGGTCTATGTCGATGTAGGTGATGTTATCTATAGTAGAAGTTAGACACTCTCTATTCTCTTGACAACAGTTAATATAGTATTGATTAGATGAGATACGACTTTTACCTAGCCACTTTACAAAATGTTTAGCCATATCGCCATTTGCCAAAATCAATACATTTTTCATTAAAATTCCATAATTAATTTTTATATGGAATTATAACATAAGTTAGAACTATATTGCTACTCCATATTTCTATCTTAACTTAAATCTGTTGACCTCTCTTTAACCTTTTGATTTTCTACCTCCAAGGCTATAGGCTCACTAAGTTTTCCTGCTATCTCAGTCTCTGCCATCTTAATCCCTTCAGGAACTTTATCAGAATAGATATTGACAGCACACTGTTTAAAGTTAGGCTCAAAGGACTTAGGGTCAAACTCTGCAATAGTTACACTGTTTATCAACTGCTCTGCAAAATGAAAAGGGACAAAACAGCTACCCTCTCGTACCACCTCTGTTACTTTTACAATCAAATTCTCAACACTTCCACGACTTGAGGCTATCTTAATTCTGTCCCCACTTTTTACTTTTAGTTTTTGGGCATCTTTAGGGTTAATCTCCACCCACGCTTCAGGGGCAAGGTCATTTAATAAGCCAATAGTTTTAGTCTTAGTTCGCGTATGCCACTGCTCTACTGTTCTACCTGTATTTAGTGTTAGAGGGAAGTTTGGATTACATGACTCACTTAGTGGCTTCCAATCTACTACTAGTAGTTTTGCTTTTCCATCATCAGTAGGACACTCAAACCCCTCTGTATAGAGTCGTTTTTTACCCTCTGGGTACTGCTCATTACATGGCCACTGTATTCCACCAAGCTCTTCAATCTTCTCATAACTCATACCAGAGTAGTCACAAAGTCGTCCTTTACTTACTCTTTTTATCTCTTCAAAGATGTCACGGCTACTCTTAAAATCTTTAAATAGTAGCTCATATTTACCCTCAAAGTATTTTGAAAACTCTATGACTATATTTGCATCACTCATGGTTTTACCGAGTGGTTCAACAGCTCTCTTTGCATAGTTGCAACGACGCTCTGAGTTGGTGTAGACTCCCTCTTTTTCACTCCATGTAGCAGCTGAGAAGATTACATCTGCCGTCTCTGCTGTCTCTGACATGAATGCATCTTGAACTACTAAAATATCAAGTTTTTTTAATGCTCGTCTTAACTTGTTTTGGTCAGGAAAACTTACCAATGGATTGGTTGCTGTTACCCAAAGAGCCTTTATCTCTCCACGGTCAATTGCATCTATAATCTGTGGGTAGGCATACCCCCTTTGAGTAGGTATAAGCTCTGTAGGTACACCTATAATATTTGCAAACTCCTCTCTATCTTGAGCTGATGCAAAGTTACGATACCCTGGAATAGATGATGTAAAACCAAACTCTCGTGTCCCCATAGCATTACACTGCCCTGTAATTGAAAATGGTGCAGCACCCTCTTTTCCAAGATTACCTGTAATGAGTGCCAAGTTACAAATAGCACTTACTGTATCTGTCCCTATAGAGCTTTGGTTAACTCCCATAGTCCAAGCAGACAAAGCTCTATTCGCTGTAGCGTAGACTTTAGCTAAACGGTAAAGCTCTTTTACCTCAATACCTGTAATATTTGCTACCTCTTGTGGTGGATAGTTTTTCATAATGTGCTTTTTAAACTCTAAAGCACCACTTGTTCTCTCTTTTATAAACTTCTCATCTTCCCAACCCTGCTCAAAGATAATGTAACAAAGACCATTTATCAACGCTAAGTCACTTCTAGGAGCTAACGGCACATAGATATCTGCCATATTAGCTGTTTTTGAGTGACGAGGGTCAACCACTATAATCGTTGGCTTTTTGCCTGTTATCTTCTTATTTCTGGCAATATGAAGCTTTAAAATTGGATGATTGTCAGCAATATTTGCTCCAATAAGCATAATAACATCAGCATAAGAGAAGTCTTCATAACTTGCAGGAGGTCCATCTGAGCCAAAACTCTGCTTATAGCCCATAACAGCACTTGCCATACAGAGTGTTGTGTTTCCATCGTAGTTATTGGTCTCTAAGCCTAGCTGGACAAACTTACCCAAAGTGTAAAAATCTTCAGTTAAAAACTGTCCTGTAGAGATACACGCCACAGCACCTTTTCCATACCTGGCTTGAATATCTTGAAACTTTTTTGCTGTATATGAAAATGCTTCGTCCCACTCTACAGCTTGTAACTCTCCATCTTTGCGAATCATTGGAGTAGTTACACGATTACTAGAGTTAACCATCTCATGTTCAGTTAAGCCTTTTGGACATAGAGTTCCCCTACTTACAGGGTGAGCAGGGTCACCTTTTGTATAGACAGGCTTTCCATCTTTAACCCCAATATATAGTCCACACCCAACACCACAGTAACCACAAGTACTACGTACCCACTCATCTGGTGTTTTAAAGTTTGAGATTTTACCAAATTTGGCATCGTCTACTTTTTTGTACTTGTCGGTCTTTATGTCTGTACCAAGAAAGTTCTTTATTTTATTTAACATCTACCCATCTCCTTAATGTCGCTGATTTCCAGCAAAAAAGTTCCCTGCTAACCCCAAAGGAACAACACTCCTATAGAACAGATAACGCCCTAAAAGCTCTGAGACAAAAGAGCCAATTACCCCTAAGAGCAATATGGCTATTGCCAATGAGTTTAATCCACTTGCTGTAAACAAAATAGCTAAAAGTGGGAACCCTAAAGCAAAGAGCAATAGCGAATAGAGTCTAAACCTCTTAATCTGCCCAAAATGCTCTTGTAAAAGTACTCTTGTTCGGTTAAGTTGATAGAAAAGAGGATCATCTTTGTCTAAATGCCTGTAGAAGAGAACCTCTTCATAGACTACTAACACCTGAGCCATTCCTGCCAAGAGTGCTACGGCCAAGAGTACCATCGCTCCACTTCTACCACCTGATATTAAAAGCATAAGTGCAATCAAAATAAATCCAACATATCCCGAACCAAAAAATCTTTTAGTGGTTGATTTTCTGTTCCATG
>JALWNF010000205.1 GCA_026995985.1 Campylobacteraceae bacterium | reverse complement strand
TTATATTTTCGGAATTATAGAGTAAATTTTGTAAAAATTCAAGACTTTTAGTTTTTTTTTATAACATTCTTTAGTCTAGGTGACTAATGTTTAAAATAAGTACAATTTTAGTTTATATATATATAATTCTGTTAAAATAATAAAATTTATTTAAACTTTCTTATAAGGATAGTAATTTGATAAGAATAGGAAATAGTTTAAAGATTATACTACTAATTATAACACTAACACCTATTTACTCTTTATCAAAAGATAGAAACATCATTGACTATGTTGACAGAGGTATTCACTACTACCCACATTATGTAAAAAAGGGAGTAGTAAAATATGGTAAGGCATCTTGGTATGGGAAACCTTTTCACGGTAAACTTACAGCAAGTGGAGAACGATACAATATGTATGCTATGACAGCTGCTCACCGTACCTATGCTTTAAATACTATTGTAAAGGTGACAAATCTTAAAAATAAAAAGTCAGTAAAGGTTAGAATTAATGACCGTGGTCCTTTTTATCGCTCTCGTACTATTGACCTCTCTTATGCTGCTGCAAAGCGTCTTGGAATTCATAAAAAAGGGGTTGCTAGAATTAAACTAGAAGTTATAAAATCTCCAAAAAATAGAAGTTCAAAAAAAATATATTATAAGAGAGCTACAAAAAAAACAAAAACTGCTATACGAAATGAAAAGATTCAAGTTGCCTCATTCTTCAATAAAAAACTTGCCTATCTATTTAAAGAGAAGCATAAGCTTAAAAACTCTATTATTGTTAAAAAGTATATTAAAGATAAAAAAAAGACAGCCTATAGGGTAATTATAAAGTGTACCCCATGGGAAGCAAAAAAGCTTTTAAAATCTAAAAAGTTCTCCAATGCATATAAGGTTGTTTTATAAAACTATAACCTTATATGACAAAATTAAACTACTCTATAGATAAAAGATAAAATACTAACTTCCTAAAATAAGTTCACACTCTAATGCTCGTTCAACAACTATATCTGAAACAATATCTTGACTAATAACAATATTGTTAATATTTAAATCAGAAATTGTCTCAGCTTGAGAAGCATTTCGTACATTAACAACAGTATTAACATTAGTATTAAAAGAGTTAATGTTTTCACAAATAAGTCTAAGTTGATGCTCATTTGTAATAGTTACTACAATAGCCATAGCATTTCTTATACAAAAATGCTCTAATACCCCTTTTTGTGCTGCATTAGCAAGAAAAATAGCACTCTCTCCATCAGATATAGCTTTGTCTACTAATCTTATATCGTGCTCTAGTATAACATATAGAATCTTTTTTGCTTTAAATATTTTTGCCAACTTCTGCCCCATTGGACCATACCCGCAGATAATAATATGATTATCAAACCCTGTTGATTTAATTGCACGTTCTCTAAGCTCAGTAGGCTCTTTAAAAAACATATCTGCTAGAGTTTTAACATTATTTAAAATAAATGGTGTCAAAATCATAGAGAATACTACTGTTAAAATCATAATCTGATTAATATTAGAAGGAATAAGTTTGCTATGATAAGCTAAAGCAAAAATAGCCAAAGCAAACTCGCCAACTTGCATTAGTGCTAAAGCACTCTTTATAGCTGTTCTGTTTTGCATAAATCTATAAAGTACACCAAAAATAACTAGTGCCTTAATAAGCATAATAGAGATTAAGAGTCCTAAGATTACAAAACCATACTCTAAAATAATAGTTAAATCAATCTGCATTCCAATAGTGATAAAAAAGATTCCCAATAAAATATCTCTAAAGGGTACAAGGTCTGCCTCTATACGATAACGAAACTTAGTCTCTGCAATAGTCATACCAGATATAAATGCTCCTAAAGAGTATGAAAAACCAAAATATTCTGCTACTACTGATGCTGCTATAACAGTTAAAAGAACTGAGCCTAAAAATATCTCTTCTGAATTTGAAGCTATAACCCAATCAAAAAAACGCTCTATAAAGTGCTTTCCTGCAACAAATAGAATTAAAAAAACAACAATAGCACTAGCAAGAGTATGCAAAAGAAGTTGAGCGACAGAACTACCACTATCATTAGTAAAGATAGATATCATTAAAAGAATAGGAATAACAGCTAAATCTTGAAAAATTAAGATTCCAACAGCATTACGCCCATAACCTGTATGAATTTGATTCTTTTCATTTAAAACTTTAAGTACAATAGCTGTAGAAGAGAGAGCCAAAGCAAAACCTATAACAATAGAGCTTTTGACCTCCATATTAAAGCCATATATAGATATAAAAGTAAAGATAAATCCACTAACAAGCACTTGTAAAGAGCCATAAACAAAAACCTCTCTTTTCATCGATTTCATATGCCCAATAGAGAACTCTAAACCTATTGTAAACATAAGAAAAACAATTCCAAACTCTGCTAACTCTGCAAGGCTCTCTTGTGAATGCTCTCCAAAATTAAATAGTTGCATTGCTATTAAGCCTGTAATGATGTATCCTATTACTGTTGGTATATCAAATTTTTTTAAAAAAACATTAATAATAGTAGAGATAGCCGTAACTGCAATAAGAATAATTAATATATTTTCCAATAGCTCTCCTTGATTAAATTAATAAAAATATATTATAAGTAAAATACTTACCAATATATTCTCTTTAAGCTAATGGTTATATAAAAATATAATAACTTTTATAAGTTTAACACTTAATAGTTTCATTCCTATACCATAAATATAACTCTTATTTATATTTTTGATTATTTTAAAACAGCTTTAAACGCCATACGAATCTTTGCATGTGGTGGTATCTCTGAAAATATATATCTTATATGTGTATACTCACTACCTTTTGCCAACCTTTTAGCACTGCCATAAATAACAAACAAATCGTTACCATCAGCATAGCTCTTTCCTCCATCAATTGAGTATAGCATTTTACAAACACCTTCACAACTTGATGTACCTCTGAGATATGCTGTACCATAAGGAATAGGATTGTCAATAACAACTTGTTTTTTAGTTCTATTTGAAGTATTTATAATTTGATTGACATAGATAAGTACTGCTCCTTTATGTGCTTTTGTAGCAGGTACTATCTTACGAACTCTATATCCAGGATTCTGCCATTCATAGGTCTCTTGAAACACTGCCTTTGAGAGAAGAATATCTTTTACAGGACTATTTGCTCCAATAGAGCTACTCAATATAAAAATTATAAAGATTATCTTCTTCCACATTTTAACACTCCTTTTTAACCATTTTAACATAACTAGTGTAATAAGAAAATGTGGAGGAAAAAATTACAAAATAGAAGCAAACTAAAAAGTTCTTAGTTTGCTTTAGATTTAAGAGTTATTGAGAAGGAGCTTACAAATAGTAAGTGACTGAATAACCCTCTTAAAGATGAAGTGAAATAAGAACTTTTTATTCCCACTCTATTGTTGCTGGTGGCTTAGAGCTTATATCATACACCACTCTATTAATCCCATCTATCTCATTAATAATACGTCTACTAATTCTCTCTAAGACATCATGAGGCACATGAGCAAAGGTAGCTGTCATACCATCAACTGATTCTACCATACGCACACAAACTGTGTTATCATAGGTTCTATTGTCTCCCATGACTCCAACTGATTGAACATTTAAAAGCACAGTAAATGCTTGCCAAACTTTATCGTAGTAACCAGAGGCTTTAAGCTCCTCTTGCATAATAGCATCTGACTCACGAATAAGGTGTAACCCCTCCTTGGTCACTGCTCCCATAGTACGAATAGCAAGTCCAGGTCCAGGGAATGGGTGACGACCTATCATGTGAGCAGGAAGTCCAAGCTCAAGTCCAAGTTTTCTAACCTCATCTTTAAAAATCTCTCTCAAAGGCTCTACAAGCTCAAACTTCATCCACTCTGGAAGTCCACCTACATTGTGGTGCGACTTAATGGTTTTAGATGGTCCCTTAACAGATACAGACTCAATAACATCGGTATAGAGTGTCCCTTGGGCCAAAAAGCTAACATCGGTATGTTTTTTTGCCTCTCTATCAAAGACCTCTATAAACTTTTCACCTATTACTTTACGCTTCTGCTCTGGGTCACTTACCCCTTTAAGAGCTTCCATGAACTCATCTTTTGCATCAACAGTAATAAGTGGTATATCTAAGAGCTTAAACATGTTCTGAACATCTTCAGCCTCATTTTTTCTAAGCAGTCCTTGGTCAACAAATACACAGATGAGTTGCTCTTTTGGTAAAGCTTCATGAAGCAGAGCAGCCACAACAGATGAGTCAACCCCACCACTTACACCACAAAGCACCTTTTTATCTCCAACTTGTGCTTGTATCTGAGCTATCTTCTCTTTGGCAAAGCTTCCCATGTTCCAAGTGCTTTCACACCCACAGATGTGTTTAGCAAAGTTTTTAAGTAGTTTTGTCCCCTCTACAGAGTGGTGAACCTCTGGGTGAAACTGAAAAGCGTAAATCTTCATCTCCTCATTGGCAATCGCTGCATATGGTGAGTTTTCAGAAGTACCAATCACCTCAAAGCCATCAGGAATCTTCTCTGCTCTATCTCCATGACTCATCCAAACAACTTCATTATTGCTCATGCCATCAAATATTTTAGAGTTAGAAATCTTTAATCTTGCCTTTCCATACTCATGATGGTCAGCAGCAACTACCTCTCCACCATAATGTTGAGTAATAAGTTGCATTCCATAACAAATCCCCATAATAGGTAGTCCCAAAGACCAAATCTCTTCACTTGGTTTGTAAGCATCTGGTGCATAAACCGAAGCTGGTCCTCCAGAGAGTATAATACCTTTTGGTTTACGAGCTTTTATATCAGCTATGTTCTCTCTGTAGGGAACAACCTCACAGTAGACTCCTGATTCTCTTAATTTTCGTGCTATAAGTTGAGTGTATTGTGAACCGAAGTCAAGAACTAGTATGGGTACTTGTTTCATTAATTATGTTCCTTGATGTGTAGATATTTTTTTGTGGAATTATACTCTGTTTTTTATGAGAGGGGTATTAGGATTAAGAATTGATTGACATTATGAATGAGGGGGGCAGACACAGAGGTCGCCCCTACATGTTGTTAAATTTTTAACGAATAACCCGTAGGGGCGACCCACATGTCTGCCACATAAATATTCTATTGGTACAATAGCAATCTAACCTACAAAAGACTATCCAATATGTAAAAGGTCAAACTGCACATACCAAACAGTAACCGATACAATGTATCCTGCAAGTACTGTCCATGCTAGTTTTATATGAGATGAGAATGTATAGATACCATGCATTTTACCCATAACTCCAACACCAGCAGCAGAACCAAATGAGATTAAACTTCCTCCAATACCTGCTGTCATGGTTACAAGCATCCACTGCTCTTGGACTGCCATTGCACTCTCTCCCATGTTAGGATTTGCTTTTAGTACAGCCGACATAACAGGAACATTGTCTACAATAGCAGAGAGGAACCCTACTCCAATATTCATAACAGTTGCACCAAAACTATCATATAGTGCTGTAAAGTACTCTAAGAAACCTAAAAAGTGAAGCCCACCAACAGCTGCTAAGATACCAAAGAAAAATAGAAGTGTATCGTTCTCTACTTTTGCTATCCATGAAAAGACATTAACTTGAGTAGGGGAAGAGCTTGTATTTAATCGATAAACATAAACTTTTAGTATTGCTAAACCAAATAGCATACCCCACATAGCAGGTAGGTGTAGTACTTGATGAGATACTATTGCAAAGAAGATAGTAAGACCAAAAAGCCCCATAATCACTTTACCACCCTCTAAAATCTCTGCTGGTTCCTCTTCTACATTAAATGGAGGAGTCCCCTTTGGAATAAATCTACTCAATAAGAATGCCGTTACACCCCAACCTAAAAAGGCAGCAGGAAATAAAAATAGAAACTCTGTAAACTCTGCTCGTCCATCTACCCATACCATAAGTGTTGTAATGTCACCAAATGGAGACCAAGCACCACCTGCATTTGCAGCTACAACAATGTTTATAGCAGATGGTACTAAAAAGTCTCTATTATCTTTATCAATTGTTAAAAGTACAGTTGAAAGAATAAGTGCAGTTGTTAAGTTGTCAGCAATTGGTGAGATAAAAAATGCTAACAGACCTGTAACCCAAAAGAGTTTACTATAGCTATAGCCTCTTGAGACTAATCTATAACGAAGAGCAGAAAAGACTCCACGGTCAATCATAGCCTCAATATATGTCATAGCAACAAGCAAAAAGAAGAAAATTCCTGAAATCTCTACAATTAAGTGGTTTACCTCATGCTCTAAAATCTCTCCATCTAATCCATTTATGGTAAAGTAGAGACCAATAAGCATAAATATACCTGTACCTGCTAAAAGTGCAGGTTTTGCTTTATTGATGTGATACTTATCTTCAGTTGCGATAAAATAGTACCCAACAACAAAGATTACCAATGATACCCATCCGACCCATGTGGTCGCTAAATTTAAATCGTGCATATTAACTCCAATAGTTTAAGACTTAAATTGTCTTATATTTTTAATTTGTTCTAATTATAGTTAAAAAGTAAAAAATCTTGGAGAGATACTATACTCTTTTTCTATTATTTTTATCTTATTTATATATTTTACTCAAACTCACTAGCAAAATCTAACTCATAAAGCATAGAGTCAAAGCTAAAAATATATTTATGAAATGCTTCACTACTCATATAGGCTTTATAGTTATCTTTAAAGGTTATACCCTCTACTTGTGAAGTAAGAGGTTCTTTTAGATGAAGTCTTTTATGGTCTCCACTAAAGAAGTTACCTCCACTATAGTTAGTAAATGCCCATACATTTACATCTAATAAAGATGAGTATGTAGTAAGCAACAATATACCTAACTCCTCATTTATTGTAGCTCCTGTTACCATACCTTTAGTATTGAAAGTGGCAATATACTTTGCCACATGTTTTCCTGAATGGGTACTTAACTCATATAGCCTAGTTCTATTATCTTGCCAATTCTTTGAAAATAGGTAAAGCTTACCATGGTGAGCAACCATAGCCTCACAATCGTAGTTGTTGCTGTGAGGTTTTGATTTAAAATCTTTTTGGTCACTATAACGAAATGATATAACTTCTGCACGAACACTATTTTGTGTTCTTAGGGCTGTACGAGGAATCTTATATATCTTTAAATCTCTACGATTTCCTTTGTTGTTACCAAAATCTCCTATATAGACATAACTCTCATCAAAAGCAATATCTTCCCAATCTCTATTTCTTGCATTTTTAATCTTTAATCTTTTTATAATATGACCATCTCTTTGGCTTATTTGATAGAGTTCTGCTCTATTTCCACTGTCATTGAGTGTCCAGAGTCTATTGTCAACTTTAATAAGCCCTGATGACTCTCTAACACGATTTGGAAGTTTAAACTTTGCAATAACTTCTGTTATACCATGCTTTGGCACTTGCCTTCTAATTGGAGGTGTTCTTGGTGTTACAATAGGCTCTATAGTAATGGGTATAGATATGGGTCTACCTAAAGAGGGATAGTCTACTTGTGGTCTTCTCACCTCAACAGAGGGGTGTGGTGGAAGTTGCTCTACTCTAGGAGATTTTGCTACAGATTGTGGAGCAGTACAAGAGATCATAAAAGATATAAGTAGTAGAAGTATTATATTTTTAAGACTCAATATAGTGTGTCCCCAAACTATTTTTACGCTTTAGTGCAGCCTCTACAATAGCTGAAGCTGTATTGAGCCTAAGCTCTAAAAGTCGCCCAATATCTCGATTTTTCATATCATAAATAGCATTTTTAGCCTTTAGTAGCCCCTTTTTAGTTCGAATAATCCCCATATCTTCCCACATAATTTTTCGTAAACGCCGTTTATAGACTTTATCCTTTTCATGGTGAACAATATTGTTGTACTCTTTATCAAATATAGGAACCTTTACCTCTATGCTCTCTTTAGAGAGAAGATGCTCTACTGCTCTTTTTGCAAAAACAACTCCTTCAAGTAGTGAATTTGATGCTAAACGGTTTGCTCCATGTACTCCTGTAGAGGAGGCTTCTCCAATCACATAGAGTCCATCAATACCCTCTACACACCCATTGGTGTCACACTTAATTCCACCTACAGCGTAGTGAAATGCTGGAGAGATAGGAATTCTGTCTTGTGGGAATTTGTACCCTATTGCTTCAAAAGTCTTTGTAATATTAGGGAAACGCTTATGAAACCACTCCTCTTCAAACATAGAGAAGTCCAAATAGACCTCTTGCCCTGTTTTTCGCTTATGATCAAAGATAGCCCTACTTACAATGTCACGACTTGCTAACTCTCCTCTCTCATCATAGTCAAACAGAAATCGTCGTCCATCTTCTGAGACTACCCATGCACCTTCACCTCTTAGTGCTTCGGTTAATAACAACTTTCTAGCAAATGGAGTCTTTACAAATACCGTTGGGTGAAACTGCATCATCTCCATATTCTCTAACTCTATCCCTTTTTCAACGCAGATACCATGAATATCAGCAGAGACTGTACGAGAATTGGTATTGTACTCATAGAGTGAACCTACTCCACCAGAGGCAATAATTACATCATTGGCAAGAATAGTCTCATGACGATAGTTAACTAAAGCATTTACTCCATAACAGCGACCATCTTCAATAAGTAAATCATACACTAAAGTATTTCTTTGAAGTTGATGTTGATTTTGAACCATCATAAAGTAGTGCATATATCGACCAGTAGCATCACCCCCTGCATGAACAATCCTCTCTGCTGAGTGTGCTGCCTCTTTTGTATAAAGTATATTCCCCTCCTCATCTCTATCAAACTTCATACCACGCTCAATAATATCTTTTGTTGTCTCTAGAGAGGTACGAGACATAATCTCTACAGCCTCTTTATTGTTATGATATGCCCCTGCTACTAATGTATCTTCTACATGAAGAGGTATATCTGCCTCATTAAGTGCTGTAACCATTCCACCCTGTGCATAAAATGTATTACACTCCCATGGAATATCTTTACATACAACTAAAACTTTTTTTGTTTTAGGAATATTCATCGCTGCATAGAGTCCTGCTATTCCTGCCCCTATAATTAGTACGTCATATTTTTTCATAAGTTTATTATATTTAGTTTTTATTTAAATAGAGAAACAATTTCTTAGCCTTTTTAAAATAAAAAAACTATAAAAATTTAACACAATTAAACATAAAATTAGAAATTAATACTATTTAAATATAATAATTTAATTAATGTTGAAAAGGAATAGTTCTAACAACTAAATATATAAGTATCATTTTGTTACTATATAAATAAGTATAATATAAAAATGGAGAAGAAAAATGGCATTTTTTGCAAAAGGAAAAGATAAAGAGAGAAAAGCACCTATAAATACATCAACTAAAGCAACTCAAAGTAATCATGTTGCACCAACCTCTGCTGCAACAGAGATTTCAAAAAATATTACTATTGAAGGGCACCTTAGGGGAACAGATAGTGTTAAAATAGAAGGAACCCTTATAGGAAACATTGAAGTCAACAATGTAATTATTGGGAAAAATGGTACGGTAAGAGGCTCAATCATTGCCCAAAAAGTAACTGTCTCTGGACGTGTTGAAGGAGATGTTACTTGTAATGACTTAAATGTTATGCAAACAGGCTTCATAACACAAAAGGTACACTCCAATATAGTTATTTTAAGTGGAGAAATCGAAGGAGAGGTTTTAGCTGAAACATCTATAAATATTACACCAACAGGAAAAATTCAAACTACTTCATTAGTCAGTAAACGAATTACAGTTAATGGTAGTGTAGAGGGTAGATTAACTGCATCTGAACTTCTTGAAGTTGGCTCAAATGGACTTGTTAATGGTGAAATTTCTGTTAAAAATATCAAAACCGATGAGGGTGGTAGAATTATCGGTTCTATGGTAATGTATACAGAGCCAACACCAACAGTTGAGCCTAACAAGCCTGAAGTTATAGAGGCTACAATTGAAGAGAAGTAGTAAACTATACTATTTCTCTTTTGGTACCTCTTGTTGAGGTACCTTCTCTACCCAATATGGGTCAGCTTTATATCCACACCCTACCAATATTATACAGCAAATAGATGCTATAATTGTCTTATGAAACAGGCTAATACTATTATTTCTCATATTCAATCTCTTCCTCAGTTTAAATTACTTAAGAGCCACTACTGCTACCAAAAGTTTATCTCTGTGCTTAACCCACGTTTTCAAAAAGCTATTGCTTTTGTATATATAAAAGATGAGACCCTTTTTGTTGCTCTATCACACCCTGGTTTTAAAATGGAGATGAACTACCAAAAAGAGCTACTCTTAAATCTTTTGGACATTTTAACTAAACAAGATAAAAAGTGTCAACACATAAAAGCTAAAAAGGTCATTCTGTTTAACTCCAAACATATATCCATTATAAAAGAGCAAAAGATAGAGAGTACAGTTCCCCACTACCAAGAGATGGCACTAGGCGAGTTTACTATAGAGAGTGAAGATAAGGAACTTATAGAGGCTTTTGAAGCGATTAGAGAGTCTATAAATGAGCATGTAAAATAACTTAAAAATCTCATCTAGTGAACCTCACTCTCCCAAATCATAGATTATGGGAAAGGCTTCATTTGTCATGAATACGAGATAAAAGGAGTAATGCTTAGCCAAACCAAGCAACCTCTCTTAACTTAATTAACGAAGACAAAGTATGACTGGTTCTGTCTACAAGATGAGGAACTTTTGCATCAACTTGCAACCTTGACTTTTCAGACAAGGGTTTTAAAATAGCTCTTGTAAAATATCGACTAGCAATATTATAAGATGCTGATAAATCACGATAATGCCCTGATTTTTCTATAAAACTTTTAATCTAAATTTATTTCCACCTCAAATACTACCTAAATCATGCCACTTTTTGTATAAAATCAAGATAAATATTCATCGGTTTTTTATAGTTTAAAGACGAATGAAATCTCTTAAAATTATATTTGTATATAAAGTCGTTAATTCCCTCTTTTAGTTCCTTGATTGTTTGATAATCTGAAATGTAAATATTGTTCTGTTTTAATGTCCTAAAGAATCTCTCAATAATAATATTATCAATAGTTCTTCCCTTATCATTCATAGAGATTTGAATATTATGACTTTTAAGTATTTGTGTATGTTCATAACTTGTATATTG
>JALWNF010000204.1 GCA_026995985.1 Campylobacteraceae bacterium | reverse complement strand
GATTGTGCAAGATGGGGGCTAGAGGTAGTACAGGTTAGATTTGAAAGCATTACTCCACCAGCCTCAATCAAACAAGCTATGGAGAAAGAGATTGTTGCAGAGAAAGAGAGAAGAGCAGCAATTCTTAAAGCTGAAGGAGAGCATAAAGTTCAAGAACTTCATGCTGAAAGTGAAAAAATTCTTATAGAAAAACGAGCTGAAGCAACACGTAAAGTGATTAAGGAGTTAAAAGAGCTTATGCCAACACTCTCAGATGAGAAGATTATGCACTTCTTAACCTCTACTGCTTATATAGATTCGATGAAAGAGTTATCTAACTCAAGTAATTCAAAATTTGTACTTTATCCATCAGATGTTCAAAAGCCAATGGATAAAATAATGAATGCGGAGTATCTATCACGTCATGCTACTTCTACCAACAATTAAAAATTTAACAGAAAAGGGAAAAAAAATGTTTTTTATTACAGGTATATCAACATTTACATGGATTCTTTTAGCTTATGTTCTTATGAGTATGGGTCATGTTCACCATTTTGGACCACTTCAAGATGTTACGCTCAATACCACTGTTCTAGTTCATCATATTAGTCCAGAGAGAGATTTTGTTTTAAGAGTAAGAGAACTCTTTTTAATTATAGGCTCACTAGCTCTATTTATTGAGATTGCAAAAGCTGCAACAGCCAATAGTTTTGGTGCATCTGAAACACTCTTAAGTTTTATGGTAGCAATTATTTTTGTTGTTCTATTTTTTATGGTTGATTGGGCACAAAATGCAACCTTTTTAATTTTAGGAATGATGTCGCTTATTGATGCTACTGGTGGATTTATTATTGAGCTTAATGCCGCACGACGAGATATTAATATTAAATAGTAGATGATTCTTCCTTCAAATTATGAGTACATCGTTATTGGCGATGTACATGGTTGTATTGATGAACTAAAAACGCTCCTTGCCAAGCAAGAGTTTAAGACTAATCATAAAAACCTACTTCAAATCACTCCTAAAAACAAAAATAAATCTATTATTCTTTTAGGAGATTTTGTAGATAAAGGCTCCAATGAGAAGATAGCTCAGAGTATTGAGTTTATCTACAAAAACTACAAATATCTAAACCAAGAGCGAAAGCGTTTCTATCTAATTAGAGGCAATCATGAAGAGATGGTATATCGATATATTACTAATGACCCTACTTTAGTTATTACTCCTGAAACTATTAAAGACAAAGAGAGATACTACAATAGTGTAGCTCTACTAGAAAAAAATCCAAAACTTAAAGAACTCTTTTTAGAGCTTTATAAAGAGTGTTCAGTTTGGTATAAATATATCTATAAAGAGCATTTTTCAGTTACTTTAACGCATGCTCCATGTCCAAAGAGGTATCTAGCAAAAGATGATATTGAATCTCAAAAAAAAATGATTAAGTGTGTATCGCGTTCTAAAAACCCAAATGTACCTTTAGATGAACTTATACCATATATCCATCAAGAGGCAGAAGATAACCAACACTACCATATCTTTGGACATCTATCTCAACCAAATATTCGCCAATACAAAAATAAAATCTGTATTGATACCTCAGCTATCTATGGAGATACTCTATCTTGTGCTATTATTAAAAAAGATACTATTAGATTTGACTCTACTCCTTTTGAATTTAAACAGAAAAAAGCTAAACAGAGATACAATATTTTATTTGATTTTTAACCTTAAATAACTTATGGTAAAATGGCTCCCTTAATTTACAGTTAACTTACTATTGAAATGTAAGTACGAGGAACTCCCAATGAGACACTTTTTAACACTAAAAGATTTCACAAAAGATGAAATTTTAGAGATGATTACTCTAGCACAACAGATTAAAGCTGAGACTAAAGCAAAAGAGTTTATACCATATATGAAAAACCAAACACTTGGTATGATTTTTCAAAAAAGCTCAACAAGGACACGTGTTAGTTTCGAGACAGGTATCTATCAACTTGGGGGAATTGGTCTATTTTTATCTTCAAATGATATTCAGCTTGGTCGTGGGGAGCCAATGAAAGATACAGCACGAGTTATTAGCCGTATGGTAGATATGGTAATGATTCGTACCTTTGAACAGAGTGGTCTTGAAGAGTTTGCAAACTACTCAAAAGTACCTGTAATTAACGGTCTAACAGACTCCTACCACCCTGTGCAACTTATGACTGACTATCTAACCATGCTAGAGTGTGGTATTGAAAATCCAATAGTTGCTTATGTTGGAGATGGAAACAATATGACTCACTCTTGGCTTATGATGGCTTCTAAGCTTGGATTTGAACTAAGAGTGGCCACCCCAAAAGGGTATGAGTGTGACCCTCAAATAGTAGCAGATGCACTTAAATTTGCTAAAGGCTCAGGTGCAAAGATTAGCTTTGGACATGACCCAAAAGAGGCTGTCAAAGGTGCAAATGTAGTAACTACTGACACTTGGGTCTCAATGGGTCAAGAGGCAGAAAAAGAGGAGCGTCTAAAAGCCTTTGATGGATTTATTGTAGACAGCGACCTAATGAGTTTAGCACAAGAAGGTGCTATCTTCTTACACTGTCTTCCTGCCTATCGTGGTTATGAGGTGAGCGAAGAGGTATTTGAGAAACATGCCAATGAGATTTTCTTAGAGGCTGAAAATAGGCTTCATGCCCAAAAAGGTATTATGGTTTGG
>JALWNF010000203.1 GCA_026995985.1 Campylobacteraceae bacterium | reverse complement strand
ATTTTGCTCTTTACTCTTTGGAGATGGCATCTGAAGATTTTGACTCATAAAGAGTTGTGGCGTTTGACCTTTGAGTTTTATTATTACTAAAATCTTTGTTTTCTTCTTACTTTTATAAATTTTAAAAAGTTCAACATCTTTTGCAATTACATCAATATGGACATTTTGTTCATTTCTTAGTGGTAGGTCATACTTCCCACCCTCAACTCTTAAGAGAGTATTTCTCTCTTTGTATACTAGCCATACTACTTTAGCTTGTGCTGCTCCATATAGTGAATTTCTTGTATTTTCAAGAGTTAGCCTATGAAATTTTTCTTCAGTATTTATAGTAATATTATAGTCTGCTTTTAGAATATCCATAAATAGGGTTCTACTTCCTTTTAGAGTTTTGGTTGATGTCTGTAGATACTCAAAAAGGTGAATATTTGAACTTCTAAGAATCTCTGCACTCTTATAGAGTGCCATTAATACTAAAGAGAGTAGTGTAACAGATATAAGTAGTTCTATAAGTGTAAACCCTTTTTTATGGCTCATTATTTAATCTTCCATAATTCCAATACGGATAGCCTCTTCATATGAGGTCTCTCCATCAATCAGCATCTTTTTAAGTCTATCTGCAATTGTTTTCATACCACGCTTTTTCATCTCAATACGAATTTGATGGTCATTTAGTCCATCTTTCATCATCTCTTTAACATGGTCGTCCATAATAAAAAGCTCACCAACAGCTTGTCTCCCTTTGTAGCCTGTAAAATCACACTCTTTACAACCATTTGCTTTAAAGTATATCTGCTCTGGTAGCTCTAGCTCTTCTAAAATTGTAGGAGATAGTGATGTAGGAGATTTACATTCAGGACATAGTTTTCGTGTTAATCTCTGTGCTAATACTCCAAGTAGAGTAGAGGTAAGTAGGAACTCTTCAATTCCCATATCTAAAAGCCTTGAAATAGCAGAGGTTGCATCGTTAGTATGAAGTGTAGAGAGCACAAGGTGACCTGTAAGTGCTGAACGAAGGGCAATATCAGCTGTCTCTGTATCTCGAATCTCTCCAACCATAATAATATCAGGATCCTGTCTAAGAATAGAACGTAATCCTGCTGCAAAAGTAAGTCCTACTTTTGTATTAACTTGAATCTGATTTACATTTTCAGCATTATACTCTACAGGGTCTTCAACAGTAATAATATTTTTATCTGGTGATGCAATATGTTGTAGACAAGCATGTAGTGTAGTAGATTTCCCTGAACCAGTTGGACCAGTCACAAGTATCATTCCATGTGGATGAGTAAGTAGTCTATTTAGATTTTGAGTAATATCATCAGAGAATCCTAGTGTTTGTAGAGTTGGAATACTCTCTGAGGTCATTAAAAGCCTCATAACAACACGCTCTCCATGGTATGTCGGAAGAACAGAAACCCTAATATCTAAGCTATTCCCAGATATTGTTACTTGTGTACGTCCATCTTGAGGCACTCTCTTTTCAGAAATATCAAGATTTGAGATAACTTTAATACGAGAGATAACTAAACTTGTAATATTTTTGTCAATATCTAAATGTTTTTTTAGTGCACCATTAATACGAAGACGAACTTCTCCTTTCTTCTCTAATGTCTCAATATGAATATCTGAAGCTCCTTTTTTAATTGCTTGAAAAAATAGAGAGTTAACTAGTTTAACAACAGGAGCAGACTCTTCATTTGAGAGTAGGTCTTGTGAGTTACGAATAAAGTCAAGGAGGTCAGACTCTACTTCAATAATATCATCAGCTGTTGTATCTACATTTTCAAACTCTGTTCCTGTTTGAATCTCTCTAAATTTATGCTCTAGTCTCTCAAAGCTTCCATTATCTACCTCAACAATAGGGTAGTCAATATTTAGTTTAGCATAGTGATTAAGTGCCATTGCTAAACTCTCTTTTTTGACAATAGCACAAGGTTTACCTTGAACTAGTGCAAAAAGAAGTTGTTGCTTCATAGCAACTCTATTGTCAATCTCTTCACTCCAAAAAGGTTCTAAATCGACATGCTCTAAGTGTGCTAGGCGTATCATAATTAGTACTCCTCTTCCTCTGTTGAGATAGGTTCATACACAGCCTCTTCAATATTAGAATTTATACGATTTAAATTAACAGCACTCTCTTGGTCTATAGTATCCATAACTGATTCACTCTGAATATAGTCACTATCTTGACTATAACTTGGCTGAGGTTCTATAATAGTTTGTGGAGTGTATTGTGTAGCCTCTTTTGTATCCATTTTTGAAGAGGATATAGTCAAAGTTGCAGGTACAGCTGTTGTTCCTATTGGAGGAGTATAGCTAGTATTTGTAAGTCGTGATGTAGTTGAAAAAGTCTCATGCCCCTCTCTTTTATGATTACCTACATTTTTTTCTAGTTGCTCCATAATTATTTTGTTGTACTGTTGTTGTACCGACTCTAGCTCTGCTAAACGAACACGGAGTGTTGCTAAATCAGAACTCTTTTTAATAATATATGGTGTAATATATATAACAACATTTACTTTACTATTTGACTTTCCATTTGACCTAAATAGTCTTCCAAGAATTGGAATATCTCCTAAAATAGGTACTTTTGTAACTGAACTACCATCTGCACTTTTTATTAATCCACCTAAAATAATAGTTTCGGCATGATTAACAATAGCATTTGTCTTTACAGACCTTTTTGTAGTA
>JALWNF010000202.1 GCA_026995985.1 Campylobacteraceae bacterium | reverse complement strand
AAGTTGATACTCTCTCTTTGGTCTCTCTGTCTTCAATTTTTAGAGAAAGCTCCTTGTCTGCGACTTTGTCAGCAAAGCCTAAGATTCTGTCACCATTGCTATTGAGTTGGGCTAAAAGCTCTGCTGGATATACATTGTAGGAGTTATTTTCAAAATCCTCCATAATAGCAACTGTGTACTCTTTTCCACTTAGATACTGCTCAATCAAAGAGGCTGTATGTTGCTCTTTAAATATAGACTCTACCTTTTTTTGATACTCTTCGTAGTTGTATACCAAAGAGTTCTCATCTATACCTCTTGAGTCCCCCTCAAATAGAGGCTTTATAAAGAGAGGGAAGGGTAGTGGAAGTTCATCTTTTCTATATTGGTCTGGTTTTGCAATAAAAAATGGAGCCGTCTTTAAACCACTCTTTTGAACAATCTCTTTTGCTTTACTTTTGTCAAACTCTAACTCAATAGCCTCTTTGGGTGAGCCTGTATATAAGATGCCATGCTTATCTAAGAACTCAGGAAACCATATTTTTTTATTAGAGTCTCTCTTGACACTCTCTTTGTCAAAACCTAGATACTTAATACCAGAAAAGACTAAATCGGGTCTATTTGCCACGAGGGTCTCTAAGTCTTTAAACTCTTCAATAACAGAAGTTTTTACTTTTGTATAGTGTTTTTTTAGAATTTCGTAGAGGTTTAGTAGAGTTTTTTGTGGTATTAGATTTAGATTTCCAATAGGAGTAGTTACAATTTCAATATATTTTGTATCTTTCATAAACAAGATAATAGCACAAATATTCTATAAAACTGTTTGTTTGTGTAGTAATTGTGAAAAATTAGTTTAGATTAACCTCTCTCATAGCCTCAAACCAATCTCTACTAAAGTGCTTTTTAATATATTGTTCAGCGTGAGGCACAAAACACCCTGCACAGTTTTGATGAATGGCATTGTCTGAGATGTATTGGCTTCCATCTTTTGAGTTAATGCCACAGGTTGAAAAGAGGGTTCTCTTTTCTACTTGTTTAAAGCCATTGTCGTTAAATCTAAAGTTAGGACAGGCACAGAAGTAGCAGTTTAGCTCTTTATTATCGTGGCACATTTTGTTTTTAGCATAGAGAGGGCAGAAGTCGGGTTCATTTTTAACCATATTGTCGAATCTAAAGTACTCAATAAGCTCATCATCGCTTAAGTGAGCCAACTTCTCTATAATCTTTTTGTGTTTTTCACCATGCTCTTGAAACCATGAACTATAACTCATAAATTAACTCCTATTAGTAGTAAAATCTCAACTCCTTCAAGTGTTGCTCCTAATACATCACCATTTACAAATCCAATCTTTGATTTGATAGAAAAAGAGATAATTAATGCAAAAAGAAGTCCTAAAATGAGTAATATCATAAAGTTACTAACAAGTAGGTAGCCAATAGTAGAAAATATAACAAAAGAGCCAATTAGATAGGGAGGAGTTAAAGATGCTTTTAGCATTGTTGCAAAGCTAGAGCGAAACCTATGGACTCTAAAGAGTAGTAACAGTAAAAGCCTAGAGATAACTGCAATAGCAATAAACTCCATAAAGTAGCCTTGCATTAAAAGATAAGAGATTCCAGCAATTTTAATAGCCATTAAAGAAGTACCATAAAGCATCCCCATTGCCCCAACTGTTGGCTCTTTAATAATCTCATAGGCATCTTTTCCTGAATGTTTAGCGTATATGGCATCGGCTACGTCCATAATAGCTTCGGTATGCAAAAAACCATATAGCATCATATAAAAAGTAGCAGAGATTAATGCACCAAACCAACTAAGGGAGTTTAAAAACAAAAAGAGAACAACTGCTCCTGTAGCTAAAACAAATCCTACAAGAGGTAGAAAAAAGAGCATAGAGGCTAAAAGCTCTTTTTGAGATAAATCATCACTCTCTTTAAATGAGATAGGTAAAATAGAGAAGTATGAGAAGGAGAATTTAGCTCCTAAGTAGATGTTTTTTAGCATACCGAAGTATACTAAAAAATCTTAAGAGTCTATCTTTTTCTCTTGTTTTGTTATCTCTTTAGAGTTAGTTACTGTAGTCTCTTTAGCATCACTCTTTATATCTTTAGCTGTAGTGGTTGTATCATCTTTTATGTCAGAAGTAGTATCTTTTGTAGAATCTTTTATGTCATCTATAGACTCTTTCATCTTATCTTTCATATCTTTCATAGAGTCAGTCATATCACTCTTTACATTTCTCATAGCCTTTGTCATCTCTGTCATCATATTAGTTATGGGAAACATTCCATCAGCCAAAGCAGTTGTTATAGTAAGGGCAGTTAAAAGAGTAAGTAGTGAAAACTTTTTCATCATAAATCCTTATTTTAAGTGGTATATAAAAACATTATAATAGATTTTTATAAAAAAATACTTAAAATATGTAAACGAAACTTATAATAAAAGATAAAAACTATAAATCAAATTTCTTTAGTTACACTTTTCTTGTATGGTAAGTAGAGCTTCTTTTAAAATATCTAATTCACCTCTTGATTGACGGCTATACGGGCATAGCTACCATTTAAAGGGTAAAAATTAGCAGAGTTTCGTATAAGAATTTTGAACTTAATTAAAGCCTTTTGTAGTTTAGTAGTATCTATATCTTTGAATTTAATTAGTATAAAGTTAGTATATGATAGGGGTAGATTTGCCCTATATATTTGAATTATTAAACTATATTTATAAGATATTTTTATTT
>JALWNF010000201.1 GCA_026995985.1 Campylobacteraceae bacterium | reverse complement strand
GACTTTCAAGAGGTAGCAAAGATTGTAAGTTGGCTACTAGAAGATAGCTCAACAGCTGTTGTCATTAGCAGTGACTTAAGTCATTTTCATAGTGAAGAAGATGCCTACGCTTTAGATGGTATCTGTATCAATGGAATTGAAAAGCTAGACAATGACATCTTAAATTTAGGTTGTGAAGCGTGTGGAATTGTGGGTGTAAAAGCATTGGTTCAAAGTGCAAAAGAGCATAATCTAAAAACTACAATCCTAGACTATAGAACAAGTGCTGATGTCTCAGGAGACAAAGAGCGTGTTGTTGGGTATTTGAGTGTAGGATTTACAAAATAGATAATAAGCTTTAAACCTTAGTTAGACGAAATACTATATCTACAAATTATATTTTGTTCAAGCCAAAATAAGTATAATACGCAAATTTAAAAAAGAGATAAAAAATGATAAAACCAATAATAGGAAGCATAGACTTTATAGAGTCTCTCCGAGGTAAAAAAGCTACATTTATGTTAGCTCTTAGCAACACAAAAACAGCAAATATAGAGGGGATTACCCAAGCAGGAATTCCTGGTATGATACATCTTACCCCTACACTTGACAGTGAGTTTCTCTGCATAGGTGAAGTTAGAAGTTTAGAGAATATTGCCGAAACTCCCAAAGGTGTGCCAACCCCTGCACTTATTACTCGTGGGGTTCACCTTTTAGCCCCTTTTGGTCGTATAGAGCTTTTAGATTTAGGCTTAGAGGTTAAACCTAGACTAAACTACTTTAAACTACACTCCTTTGATATTGAGCCTAGCCAGAGTATTGCTAAAGGAGCAGATATTGATGCTGAGGCTATCTTTCAAAAAGGAGTTAAGTTTGGACAGAACTATAGGTGTCAAGATGAGTATATTATCTTAGGAGAGTCTGTTCCTTCTGGTACAACTACTGCTATGGCAACAGCTATTGGATTAAACTATAAAGTAGACAATGCCTTCTCTAGCTCATTTAAAGATATTCCTCATGATATTAGACAAAAGACTCTAAAACTAGCACTCTCTAATCTTGAAGAGAGAGATGATATATTTGATGTACTATCAAAACTCTCTGACAATATGCTCATCTTTAATGCAGGGTTTATTTTGGGACTTAACAACAGAGTACCTCTGATTTTAGCAGGTGGAACACAGATGGCTTGTGTACTACTGATTGTTAATCGAATGTTGCAACTTATGGGTGGAACAATGTCTACAAGTAACTTAGCCCTTTGCACTACAAAATGGGTTGCAAAAGATGAGAACTCTAATATTAAAGCTCTTTTGGAGCTATTAAAGTTTCCTATTAATGCCTACTATAGTGACTTTGATTTTACTCTTAGCTCTCATTCTGCTTTGAGCCTCTATGACCAAGGAGAGGCAAAAGAGGGAGTTGGTGCTGGGGGTGCATTGATGTATGGTTTTTTAAATGGATTGACAAAAGAGAAGATAACTCAAAAAGTAGAATTTTTTTTAAAATAAAACTACTCTGTTATTCAATGGTTAAGTAATTTTGGCTAATATCTTCAAAATATAGGAGCTAATGTGATAAACTTAACCTATCATGTCAAAGAGAAGATGTCTCAGCGTGGTATCTACAAAGATTTGGTTGATGTAGTGCTTATTTATGGAAAGGTAAAAAAAGATAAAGTCATACTAAATAACAAACAGATAGATAATGTTCTAAGAAGACTAGATAAACACTATCGTAGAGTAAAACGTCTTAGCAATAGACTGCACTCAAATAACTTAAATAAAATTCGCTCTATATTACTAAAAATTAGAGATAAAAGAGGTGTAACTCTTGTAGTAATGGGAGAGACACTCATTACTACCTACAATACAAATATTAAACTAAAATATAAACGACGCTATAAAGGTCGAAAATAGGCACTTAATGAAGTACAGAAAGATTCTATATTTTGGTGGGCAAAAGTCTGGTAAAAGTAAATTAGCAGAACAAAAAACTTTAGAACTCTCTAACTCAAAACCCTACTATATTGCTACTTATAATAATAGCTATAACGATAGTGAGATGCAAATTCGCATTAACAGACATCGTCAACAAAGAGAAGATAGATTTTATACTATTGAAGAGAGATATGAGCTAACAAAAGTTATTAAAAAGAGCAATAGCTATCTTGTAGATTGTATCTCTATGTGGATTTTAAATAATATAGAAAAAGATGAAGCTACTCTATTATCTCAACTGCAATATCTCTCTACAGTTCAAGCCAATATAGTTTTTGTTCTAAATGATGTAAACTCTGGTATTATACCTCTTAACAAAGAGAGTCGTAGATTTGTTGACCTAACAGGAGTTATTGGTCAAAAACTAGCTTCACTCTGTGATGAGGTCTATGAAGTAAAATTGGGAATAGGAGTTAAACTAAAATGAATGTATCATTTAGCTTTATGCTTAAAAAGATGCTCTCTGTTGCTATTATGCCTCTATCTCTTGGGGTTATAGCTATAGTTGTTGGCTTGATTTTAATTAGATTTAATAAAATTAAAAGAGCAAAAAGAGTACTAAAACTCTCTATCTTATGGTTAGTGCTTATATCTTGGGCTCCATTTTCCAATCTTATGCTCAAACCACTAGAGAGTGCCTACCCAAGATTAGAGCATATTCCTAAAGATATAGAATATATTTTGCTTCTTGGTGGAGACAGAGACAAAAGAGCATGGGAGGTATTGCGTCTTTATCAAA
>JALWNF010000200.1 GCA_026995985.1 Campylobacteraceae bacterium | reverse complement strand
AGCAGTATGTCATCTACATTGGTAGAGCATCATGTAAGATGAAAAATCAGATAGAACAAAAGAGAATTTCATACTCTTATGATATAATTGATGTACGAGAGATACAATGTGAAAGGCTTTTGTATAATGATAACCCCTCTGCTGTTGCACTCTCTATATTGTGTGACTTTGAGGGAAAAGATAAACAGATGGTAGTCAATACCATTTTGAAGCGTATTAGAGAATTGACTAAAAATAACAATAGTGAGTATAAGAACTATTTAGAAAAAGTAACGATTTTATCGACCAATAGAGATTTAGAAGAGAACGTAAAACAAGGAGCAAAGATGTTAACTGTAGATATTGAAAAAATTCCATTTTATCAAGATGGGTTAAAAGATGGGATTCGAGAAGGAATCAGAGAGGGTATTCAAAAAGGAATTAAAAATGGAGTAGAAAAAGTTGCTATAAGTATGCTAAAACTCAATGTTGAGCTTGACATTATCCAAAAAGCTACAGGATTAACACTAGAAGAGATTGAGAAGCTTCGTCAGAAAATTTAAATTGTATAAGAAGAAGCTTTTACCTTTGCCTATAGGGCATGGGAAAAAAATATATGAAGTAAAAGCCATGAAAGATTGGAAAATAGGAAGAAAACCATCTCTTTCATGGTGGAAGTATATAGGGTAAAAGTGTTCTAATTGTGGAAGTGTTTAATTATGTAAACTCAATAAGAAGTATTAAGTTATATATGCTGTATTAAAACTATTTAATACAAGGCAACTCCTCTTTTGCATCAAGCATAGCTCTTGCCAACTCATTCTGTTTAGGTTGAGGAGGAATCTTTCCAATAATACAAATAGCATGTGGTGTAATTTTGCTTACTATCAAATATGAGACAATTTTATCTAAATTCTCAGGGTCAGAATTTACATCTAAACGAACTATCATTCCTTTAAGTTTTTTAGGCTCTCCTCTCTCATGTCTCCACTCTATTTGAGCTCCTAGTGAAGAGAAACCAGCACCTACTATAGGTTGAAAGTTTAATATATACTCTATATTTTTACGTATCAAAGTAATACCTTGACGAATATCTCCTTCTACTACTATTACCCCAACATCTCCAAAAGATTCACACTGCTGTATACTTCCAAGGTCATCACTGTCTAGAGTTATACAATCTTTTTCATCAATAGAGGTATAGGAGCTTGTATATTTTGCACTATTGACCTCTTCTCCATAGCAATAACAAGAAAAAAGAGAAATAAAAAAGACTATAGTTATAAATGTGATTTTTTTATTCATTATTTATCCTTTATCTAATTATAAAACTTTAGCCTTAAAAAAAATGATATAAGTTTTATTTTTCTATGCTAGAATTAAATTTAGACAACTTAATATTTTAGGAAATACCCCCATGCTTAAACCTCTAATTTTTATACTCATCTTAGTAACTCTACTAGCAATAGGGCTTAACTTGGGTCTATTTGACGAGACAATAGAGAAAACAACTAAAAAAAGTAGTTTACTACCTAATAAAGTATATACTGCAAATGAGACTAAAGAGGTAGATAGCTCTCCTATAAAAAGAGAGATTAAAAATAAACAGATAAATCAAGATAGTAATCTAAGTAGTGAAATGATGGAGTTGCTACGAATTGCTACTATCCATTTTCAAAAATCTGAAGATAGTGAGGCATTTGAACTATATAATAGAGTTATTAAAAAGACTCAAAATAGTAATGACCCAAAAATCTTAAAAATTTTTGCTGATGCACTTTTTAGAAGGGCTACTTTAAACAATATATACCCTAACAATGACCCAGAATCTGCAATTGAAGATTACGGTAGAGTTATAGATAAGTTTAAAAATAGTGACAATGTTGAACTCTTAAAACTCTATATACAAGCCAGACTAAAACAGGCTAGATTACAATCTAAAGATGACCTTCTTAACACTTATGATGAGCTTATTAAAAGATTTAGTAAAGATAAAGAGCAACGTTTTGACAAAGAGGTAGAGGAGTTAGAATTTGCTCAAAGTTTTGCTCTTATGGATGAAGATAAAGAAAAAGCTATGGAGGTCTTAGACAATATGATAGCAAAATATCAAGAAAGAGGAGAAACAAAACTATCACAAACTATTGAGTACTCTATTTTAAATGGTGTTGAACTCTCTATTATAACAGACAATGACGATGAGAAGTATGTTAAGTTAGCAAATAAGTATCTATCTAAAAATAGCGATACTGCCCCTATTCTTGATATGTTAAAAATTATGAAAGATGCACAAGATTTAGACCAAAAAGAGGCTATAGATAAGTGGATGAGCGAACATAAAGATTACCACTTTCCCGATTGGGACTTTTCAGACCTCTCTGAATGGGCAGAGAAGATGGAGAATCCTGAGGGGAAAAAGAGAATAAAAGAGTATTTGGATATTTTCTTAAAACAAAAGTATGCCCATCTTAATGAAAACCAAGTTATTTACAAAGATAATCCTAATCAATCAATGAAGAATAAAGATAATGAGGAAGAAGAAGTTCCTGTCTATGAACCTGACCCATATATTAATGATTATGGAACAGATAATATATATCCTGACCCTTATAATACAAATAAACAAACCTATCCCAACCCCTATGAAGAGTTACCACAAGACCCAAATGATGGAGTAAGTCATAACTACTACGAGGAGACTAATCCATACTAACCCCTTCGTCTCCACCATACAAAACCTAAAAC
>JALWNF010000199.1 GCA_026995985.1 Campylobacteraceae bacterium | reverse complement strand
GTGCCATCACTGCAATCTCATCTTTGGTTCTAGCCCCAATCTGTCCATCTCGCCCAGAGATACGAACAGCATCTAAGTCAAGCCCCCTACCCTTAGCAGCAAACTCACCTAAAGTCAAAGCTGTTCCTGATGGAGAGTCAACTTTGTGTCGATGGTGTTGCTCTACAATCTCAATGTCAAAATCTTTAAGTGTTGCTGATACCTGCTCTACCAGTTGTTTAAGCAGAGCTATACCTGCCGACATATTTGACGAGTAAAGCACTGCCATCTCTTTTGAAGCTTCAGCTAAGAGGTTCTGTTGATGCTCATTGAACCCAGTAGTTGCAATGACTAATGGCGTAGGATTTTCAAGTGCAGTCTCTAAAAGCTCTTGTGTTGCCACAGGTGCAGAAAAGTCAATAACCACATCACAGTTTTCAAGAAAAGTTTTCATATCGTTAGTTATAAGTGTTGTCTCTGGTACATCTGTTTTTAACTCATCAAAAACATGTAAAACACTCAACTCTAAACCATCTGTCTCCAATACATTCTTAATAAGATGGGCTCCCATTCGCCCTGTACTACCTAATATTCCAACTTTTGCCATGTTATTTCCTAACGTTAAAAATTATTTGGAAGTATACAAAGTTTTTTATAAGGGGGTGTTTGGTTTTGATGGTGCAATATCAATCGCACCCTACGCCAACTCCTGAATATATGAGAGAACTTGCAATGCAGCCACTGCACCATCTCCTGCTGCTGAGACAACCTGTTTTGGAGCCTCTATGCGAATATCTCCTGCACAGAATAGTCCCTCTACATTGGTTTTCATGCTCAAATCTACAACTACTTGACCCCAATCGTTCACATCACAGATAAACTCTCCATTTTCATCTTTAAGTACTTCGTTTCTTACATTGTGACCTACAAAGACAAAGAGACCTGTGTTTTTCATATCTGTAATCTCATCAGTTTTTAGGTTTCTAATCTTGACACCCTCTAGCCCCATTACTCCACCATATGCCTCTTCTATAACAGAGTCGGTAATAAGATGTATATTCTCTTTTCTCTTAACACGTTCAAGTGTTGGAGGTGCTGCTCTAAACTCATCTCTTCTATGAACAACATAGACATCTGAACAGATATTTGAGAGGTAAAATGCCTCCTCTAGGGCTGTGTCTCCTCCACCTAAAACGGTTACAGGTTTATCTTTGTAAAAAAAGCCATCACAAGTAGCACATGTACTTACACCTTTTCCAAAGAACTCATCTTCTCCTTTAAATCCTGCTCGTTTTGGAGTTGAACCTGTAGCTACAATAGCACTTAGAGCCTCTACTGTTTCACCTCCCTCTAAAGTAATGGTAAAGTGTTCGCCCGTTTTAGCTACACGCTCAACCTTTTTCATCTCATGCTTTAGACCAAAATGAAAACACTGCTCCTGCCAAGTCTCCATAAAGTCCATACCTGTTTTACCATGTTCAAAGAACCCTGGGTAGTTCTCTATCTCTGAACTTTGAGTAATCTGCCCACCTGGCATTCCCATCTCAAACATAGTAACATTTTTAAGACCTCCACGAGTCGTATAGAGTCCTGCTGTAAGACCTGCTGGTCCTCCACCAATAATTGCACAATCTAACATTATGATATTCCTTAGTGTAAATTTTTATGAAAATAATGGAGCGATGATTTTAATAAAGATTTAAAAGTCATAGATTTAATTTTTAATGAAGTATAGAGTAATAAACTCCTAAGATAAAGCTTAGGAGTGAACTAAAACTATAAAATAGCGTTTAGTTTTTCAACAAATGCATCTTTAGAAGCTGCACCAACCATTTGGTCTACAAGCTCACCATCTTTAAAGAAAAGAATAGAAGGAATAGAACGAATTCCATACTTTATAGAAATCTCTTGTTGCTCATCTGTATTTACTTTTGCAATAGTAGCTTTACCATCAAACTCTTCTGCCAATTCATCTATTACTGGAGCAATCATTCTACAAGGTCCACACCATGGAGCCCAAAAGTCTACCATAGTTACACCCTCTTTAATTGTTTCCTCAAAGTTCTCTTGTGTCAATTCAACATATTTTGCCATGTTTTTCATTCCTTAAATTTAATTTTTTAATCAATGTCGTTATTGTACATTAATTATGTTTATACCTTATGTAATTCATAAGATAAACTAAGCGATTTATAGCCTAACTAGATTAATTTGTCAAGCCTAAGATAGTAAAATCTCTCTATATTGAGCTGAGCGACTACCCTCTATGGCCTCTGTCTTTTTACCCTTTACTGTATAAACAAACGATATTTTGGGCTTTTGAGTACTATTTCTGTTTGCTCTATGCAAAAGTTTACAATGAAATAGTACTACATCTCCAGCATTTAAGTCACTACTGACCTTTGTTTCTATAAGTGACATATTAAGTGGGTTATCTTCTAAAAAGTACTCTTTCTCATCGAACTGTTCAGGTAAAAAATCCATGGTATGACTCTTAGGTATAAACTCTAAAACACCATTTTGAGTATTCTCTTCACCCAATGCCAACCAAACACTTACTAAATTATCATCGCTATATGACCAATATCGCCTATCTTGATGCCAAGCTGTTTGACTATATGGACTTGGCATTTTAGTCATAATTGAGTTATGATGAGCAGTAGTTAGCACTACTTCATCATTGAGTATCTGCTTTAATATAGGACGTATCTTCTCATTTTCCATCCACTCTTTAAAGAGAATATCTCTGT
>JALWNF010000198.1 GCA_026995985.1 Campylobacteraceae bacterium | reverse complement strand
TCTTGATACTCAACTATGACATGTTTAGCACGTTCAATATCTTCATAAAAGCCAGGAACACTTAAACACCCCTCTTGGTTTTTACATGAACCATTTTTTTCAATAAAAACAGGGTTAATAACCTCTAAAGTATCCTCTTTTTTTATTTCATCTTTGGAGTCATCTTCGGGAAGATTAATAATAAGCACACGCTTAGGAACTCCAATCTGAATAGCAGCTAAACCTACCCCTTTTTTACTTACCATAGTATCGTACATATCTTCCAAAAGCTCATGAAGCTCCTCATTAAACTCAGTAACCTCTTTTGAGACTATCTTTAGACGTTTATCGGGGTAAATAACTATATCTCTAACCATTGCTTACCTTAGCTAAAACTCTTTGTTAAAACTTGGTCTATAAGCCCATACTCCATCGCCTCTTGTGCAGACATAAAGTTGTCTCTTTCTGTATCTCTCTCTAGCTCTTTTGCACTTTTTCCACAGTTTTCAGCCATAATCTCATTAAGTGTATCTTTAAGTCGTTGAATCTCTTCAGCTTGAATCTGAATATCTGTCGATTGACCTTGGGCTCCACCTGATGGTTGATGAATCATAATTCTTGCATTTGGAAGTGCATAACGTTTACCCTTAGCTCCAGATGAAAGTAAGAAAGCACCCATAGATGCTGCTTGACCAATACAGATAGTTACAACATCTGGTTTAATATAGTTCATTGTATCGAACATCGCTAACCCAGAGGTAATAACTCCTCCTGGAGAGTTAATATAGAAGTATATATCTTTGTCTGGGTCTTGTGCCTCTAAAAAGAGAAGTTGTGCCACAACTGTTGAAGCTACTTGGTCATTTACCTCTCCACTTAACATAATAATTCTATCTTTTAAAAGTCTTGAATAGATGTCATAGCTTCTCTCACCACGACCTGTCTGTTCTACAACATAAGGAATATAACTCATAAATGATACCTTTTAATAAATTTTTAGTAGTTAGGAGAATACACTTTTTTTGCTTAGAAGTAGGGTGAAGATTGCTATTATATACTACAATATATATAAAATTTATAGGATTATTTTTGTAATTTACTTGGTGTAATTGCTATTGCAATCTACACCAAAATGGTACATTATAGAAAAAAGGACTATTGGTCAATTCCAATAATTTTAGTAAAGAGTTTATCTTCAATCATTCCCATTTTAACCGCAGGAAGTAAGTTATTTTCTTGATAGTATTTAATTACTTGTTGTGGGTCTTGTCCTGACATTAAAGCTTCATAATATATAGTCTGTGTAACCTCTTGGTCGCTAACTTCAATCCCCTCTTTTCTTGCTAAGTAGTCAATAAGGAAAGTTGCTTTTACAGAGTTTTTGGCTGACTCTCTTACCTCTTCTCTAAGCTCATTAATTTTCTCTTCATTATCTTTGTATTGTGCTAACTCCTCTTCACTCATCTCTCTAGCTTTAGCATTTACTTGTGCATCTATCTCTTGCTCTACAATATTTTGAGGAAGTGCAAAGTCATACTTTTCAATAAGTGCTTCGATAAGTTTAGGTTTTAACTCTTCATTATATAGTTTTGCCATCTTTTCAGATTTAATCTGCTGAGCAATCTTCTCTTTTACTGTTTGGGCTGTAGCATTCTCATCATCTGGAATAAGTTTTTTAACCATCTCCTCATCAAGCTCTGCCTCTTTTTTCTCTTTAATGTCATTAAGAGTTATTGTAAAGACAGCCTCTTTTCCTGCAAGGTCAGTTGATTGGTAATCTTCAGGGAAGGTAACAGTAATATCTTTTGTCTGTCCAATCTCCATTCCTATCATCTGCTCTTCAAATCCAGGAATAAATTGACCAGAACCAATAATAAGTTCAAATCCTTCTGCTTTTCCTCCATCAAACTCTACACCATCAATTTTTCCAACAAAATCAAAATTTGCTTGGTCACCCTCTTTTAATGCTCTTTTTTCTTTGAGTGGAACATATGAAGAGTTTGAGTCTAAAATCTCTTTTAATCTCTCTTCTATTTCAGACTCTTCTACAGTTGGCTCCTCATATTTTGGTGCTAACTCTTTATAGTCTTCTGCTTCAATAGTTGGTCTAAGTGAAATCATTAGCTCAACATCAATCTTATCATCTTGCTTGTCATATTTTTTAAAAATAGGGTCAGCTATAATGTCTGCTTCATTAATATCTAGCTCTTTTTTTGCCTCTTCAAGAATCTTTTGCACAGCTTCATTTTCTGCATCTTGTTGAAGTTGCTCTTTATACATCTTCTTAACTATAGCTACAGGGACTTTACCTTTTCTAAAACCATCTATTTTAGCACTCTTTGCTACCTTTTTGGCTACTTTGTTAAGATTTTTTTCAATATCTGAAGCATCAATAGTTGCTATCACAGAAGCATTAGCTGCATCTGTCTTTGTCGCTGTAATATTCATTACAATCCTTTTTTCCAAAATAATTTCAAGATTCTAGCAAAATTAGGCTAAAAGGATATAGAAGAAATTAGGCTTTCTTTGAATGTTTTTATAATATAAAAGAAGTTTTAGTTAAACTTTTTTATTTTTTATGCTTTACATATTTTAATCGAAATTCACTTTAATTGTTTATTTTTAAGTAGAATTAAAATTTTTAAATAAAAGCTTCAAGTATCTATTTTATGGGAAAAGAAATTAAAAGAGTGGTGCGGATGAGAGGACTCGAACCTCCACGCCGTGAAGCACTAGATCCTAAGTCTAGCGTGTATA
>JALWNF010000197.1 GCA_026995985.1 Campylobacteraceae bacterium | reverse complement strand
AAAGAAATCAAGAAGTGTTAACTTACCTAGACTCTCACCCATTAGAGGTTTGAAGAAATCCTCATAGTATAGGGTAAAGACTAAACCACCAAACAACCCACCAATTGCACCTACAAGTACATCTATACGACCCTCAGCTACAGAAATAGGGCCTGTTCCTGGACATTTACCCAAGATTGCCATAGATGCACCAAAGATAACACCACCTATAATCAACCCTTGTAAAATAATAGGTTTTATATGATAGTGAGCACCACCAGATTTAATCATAAAGTAGAGTCCAATACTAGTTAACCCCACAGCCAAAAAGAGCATCTTAGGAACAATAGTATCTTTGAGCATTGCAAACCCTGCAATCTTTTCAAACTTATCTACACGCGTATATTGAATAATTCCACCAAAAATAACACCAATTAAAAAGACCAATGCTAAAGAGCCATGTGGTTGATTAATAACTGTATCAAACATTCCAAAAGTACGGTCAATAATAGTAGTAGTGTTACCCTCTTGTGCTACAAATGCTATATTTGCCACTACTTATCCTTTGTATTATAAAAAAATCGACCTGTAACAAGAAGACTTATCATAACAACAGTACCAAAAACCATTGATGAGATGGCTAGTTGACTCATTCCTGACATAAAATGACCTGAAGTACAACCCCCTGCCAATCGTGCACCAATAATCATAAAAAAACCTGCAATAAAACTCCAAATTAGTCTTGAGACTACAGAACCATTTTTATGTCTTTTCCATGCAGTTGGAATAAGAGAAAAGCGAAAACTTTTAGTAATAAATACAGAAGTTACAAACCCTCCAAAGAGTGCACCTAAGAGCATTACCCCCTCCCATGCTCCATGAGGTTCAATCTCTTTAAGATAGACATATTTCTCTGGGTCTAAATCAAAGATAATACCAGCAAAATATGGAACATAAGTTGAAGCTCCAATAGGTCTATTAGCTCCATATATTGAAAACGCTAAAAGTAAAAGTCCTGACATTAAAATGCCACCTACCCACCATGGTAATCTATTAGTCATAATTATAACCTTTATAATTTTTTCAAAAGTATATCAAATTTAATCTAATAAATTGTTTTTATGATAGGTGTTTTTCTGATAATTTTTTTTTATTAAAAAGTACAATAAAATTGTACTTTTTTAAATCTCTTCACCACTATAGTAAAACTCATCTAACCCATCTAAAAAAGCCATTAGCAACTCATCTGAACAGGCTTTAAAGTTTTTAGTTCCCTCCCGTCTAAAAAGATAGCCTATTTGACGTCTACTCAACTCTACACCTGCTAAAGCAAATAAGATAACTAGCTCATGCTCTTTTAGATTCATAGCTACTCGTACCTTTTTTAAGATAAGATTGTTAGTTAAAGGAAGAGCCTCATCATCTCTTGCAACTTTATCACTTACTCCTCTCTTTAGCAAAATCAACCCATCTAAAAAGACCCCTAACTCCTCATAAGTGGCTTTAGCATAACCTCTATCGTAACGACGCTTCATAATACTCTCTAAACGCTCTTTTGTCATTTGATACTCAGCTAACTCATAAGCCTTTATCATATCTTCATAACTTAAAGAGAGTGCCTTTTTTAACTTAAAAAGAATATCATTAATTTGCATCTTAGAAATACTCTTTTAAAATCTGAGGGAAAATCTTAATAGTAGCCTCTGCCTTTGCTATCTTCTCTTCAAAAATAGGTGCTGAGTGTGGAAAGTTGTCTGCTATCTCACGATAGATAGCAATCTTCTCTAACATATGGTTCTCCATCGCATCTAAAACAGCCTCCATTCGCTCTTGTGAGACTGCAAACTTCATAAGTAGCTCAAACATACGTTTTCTTGGGTGAATCGCCATTGAGTCCCCTGCTACATTGGCTATCTCTTTAATATCCCAACGTGAAAAGTAGATTCCAGAGACATGTGGAGCTACAATTCTTGCATATAGTGCCTCAGTGTAAGATGGATAGTCTTTTAAGTCTACCTCTTCACCTGTAGAGCATGAACCATCTGCACAATACTCATCACTACTATTTGTCATTGCCTCAAACTCGGCTCTTAACTCCTCTACATCTTTAAAATCTTTCATATCTTCTCCTATTATATTATTGTTGGAATCAAATCCATATCTATCTTAGCACCATACCAACGGTTACTAAGTAACATCATCTTCATAGCAAGTCGTATACGCTCATCAACAAAATTAGGATTTTCGATGTAAGGCTCTATCTCATCATCTAAAGAGTACCCTACTATCTCTCCCTCTTCTACCTCTACAAAATCTACAAAGTTTCTCTTTTGAGCAGACTCATTTAGACGGTTGCAATACTCCACTACACTTTCACCAAACTCATGCTCAATTATCATTCGATTGACCTTTGAGTTTGGTAGACTCTTCATAGTAAAGTCAAAATGCTCCTCTTTAATATTCAGAGCAATTGCTGTAGCGTTAATGTTGCTCTCTTTAAGACAACGATTAAAATAGCGACGACAGTTGCCTGTTTGGGCATTAAAGCCTAAAATGGTACAGAGTTGTGTGTCTGGCTTTATCTCTTCTGGTCTCATATATCTCCCTTTATTAAGGGCAGACACAGAGGTCTGCCCCTACATATCTTTTTTTCTTGCATTTGCATGAAGTTCTATTGCCTCTTCCTCTTCTATTTTACAACGCATACACATCTGTTCACCACCTTGGTAGGTAAAGTAGTTTCCACACTCATTACAACGCTT
>JALWNF010000196.1 GCA_026995985.1 Campylobacteraceae bacterium | reverse complement strand
ATAAGCTTAGATGTTGGTCCAAGGTCAATAAGTGCTAACTTTAACTGTTGCTTTTTAAAGGCAACTTTCATCTGCTCATGAAGAATCTTCTCCTCATCTTCACAGCCACTCTCTAAGAGTGCATCTAACTCACTACGAGCCTTCATCCACTCTTTTTTTGCTTTATCTAAAGCCTTAAATGATGAGACTACCTGCTTAACACGTTTATCTACACCTTTAACTTTTTTATCTGCCTCCTGCTCTTCTTCTATCTTATCAGAGGTATCATCTTTATCTTCATCTGTCTCTTTCTCATCTTCAAAACTTTTAAAAAGCTCTTTAACTCGTCGCTCTCTATTTAAAAGAGGCTCTTTATAGTTTAAGATGTAGTCAATAAGGTAAGGTACCGAACAGATAGCATCTAAGATAATATCTTCTCCAGCTTCAATTTCTCTACTTAGAAAAATCTCTTCCTCTTTAGTAAGCAGAGGAATCTTACCCATCTCACGTAGATACATACGTACAGGAGAGTCAGAACGGCTCCATTCCAAAAGCTCTTTCTCTTTTAAAAAATCAAACCCATCTTCTTCACCCTCTTCTATGCTTTTTTGTCGTGCTAAATCACGCTTTTTCTGCTCTGAGGTCGAAAGAAACTTCGCATATTCAGAAGAGGTAACAATATCTATCTTATGTTTTTTTGATAGTTTAAGTATTTTACGAGATTGAGCAAGAGTTGGTTGTTTGTCAAACTCTTTTGCTAAGTTTTCAAAGGTAAGTAGGTCACCTTTTTTACAATTTTTAAATATCTCTTCAAGTTTTTTATTGATGTCTTTTGCAGCCAAGAGGAGGACTCCTTATGTAGGATTAATGGTATATTTTTCAGAATTACTATTTATTTGACATTATACCAATTTTTTTTTAAAAAAAGATTCTAACTCTTTTAAAATGCCTATATTTAAGCATTTTTAAAGCATTTTTTCTACAAAGATATTTTTTAAATTTTTTCATCTAAATCTACTTTTATATGAACACTTTAGACACATCTCTTCACTACAATACCCCTCTTTAAATCCATCTCTAATATCTGTAGCACGTTTACCATGCAAAATATTATATAAAGTATCATCATTTAAATTTCCAAGCCTCATCACTGCTTTACTATCTAAACAGCAGGGAACTACATCGCCATTGGCTAAGATACCAATATGAGAACTTAACCCCTGACAAGTTCCATGCCCATACTCTCTATTTTCCAAAGATGGCCACTCAAAATAGTTATCGAAATGGAGTAGCACTTTGTTGTCTAAACGTATGCTCTCTTTTGCACCTCTATACTCTAACTCTACTCCAAAGTGCTCCTCTAACTTAGAGAAGACCTCTTTGTTAAAGCTATCTTCACTCATTGCTTCATCTAAATTCCACATTCGTAGGTTTATAAATATCTCTTTTTTTTGTGCAACTTTCTCATAACATAGTTCTAAAATAGGCTCTATATACTGCTCAAAACTAAGCTTTGTATCATTTTTATTAAAAGCGTTTAATGAGATATTTATCTGCTTTATAGAAGGGTGAAATAGTGTCTTAAAGCTATGTTTTTTTATAAAATAACCAGAGGTTGTAAGCATTGCTCTCATATTATATTTATAGATAATATCTAAGTAATCACAGAGATTAGAGAGTATTAAAGGGTCACCCACAACATGACAAGCTATCTCTTTAGTATAGGATTTTGCTTGTTTAACAACCTCTTCAAAAAATGGTAAGCTCATAGTACTATTTGGCAGTTTTTTAGTGGGACAAAAAGAGCATCTAAGCCCACACATATTAGTAAGCTCTATATAAATACGATAAAATTTCATAAGAGATTATAGCACTTTTTTAGTACAATTAAGCAATTAGTCACAAGCAAAAAAGTATAATATGACTACAAACTCTCTCCTCTCAAAACATCTAACACATTAGTAGCATAAGCACCTTTAGGAAGAGTAAACTCCAGCTCATAGTGTGCCTTCTCCTCTACATAATGTTTTTTAATATCGGTAACTCTTACCCATGCATAACGTCTTGTACCATTTTCAGCTATTTGTTTATCATAGTTCTTTTCAATAAGCCCTGCAACTTTTTGGGTTCTTGTAGTACGTTTTCCTGCTAAAAGACCAGAAGGGGCAATGTCCCACTCCTTAAAACGTTTTGCCTCCTCTTCTAAACTCTCTAACTCAAATACTCGTCCATAAGGGTAATGCATCATCAAGTCGCCCTCTAAGAGTTTAAAAAAATGTGGCTGTTTTTTTGTACCTTTTAGTGAGCCTTTTGGTAACTCAAAAAACCTTTCTGCCTCCTCTTCACTAAAAGCTTCAAGCAGAAGTGAAAGCTCAATACGTTTTGATAACCAAGCATTAAAGAGGTATGATTGATAGGCATTAATAAGAAAAATTCTTGTTTTTCTATCTCGTATCTTTAGCTTTCCCTCTAAGATTGCTTTCCCCTCTTTATAGTTATCTCCTTGGTTTCCAAAACGTTGAACTCCAAAGTAGTTTGGTACACCATTTTCTTTGACCCATTTTAGGGTTGAGTCAAGCTTATCTTTTTGTATACCTAGTACCTTTTTTAGACGCACTTTAAAGTGGTTACCTTTTAGGTGACCTACTCGTATTTTGTTGTTGTGTCTGTAGGTGTTAAGAATTTTGATTTTGTCATGGTTAAAGGTTTTTAACTTCTCTTCATTATCTTTTGCAGGTAGAGAGATATACTGCATAGTCATTGCAT
>JALWNF010000195.1 GCA_026995985.1 Campylobacteraceae bacterium | reverse complement strand
AATAACAGAGAGATGATAACTTGCAATATCTGCAATAATTGAGTTTTTACTAGAACTTAAACTTTTAAGTTTAGTTGTGTCAGCACTTTTTAATGCCTCTTGATATGTAAAGAGTTCAAATAGAGCAGGGTTGTTGGTTTTTAGCTCCTCTAGTGCTTTTGAATTATTTTCATCTTTTTGTAGAGTTAAAAGTGCACTGTTGGCACTCTCTCTTTTGCTTTGTGCAATTGCCTCCATAATTGCTGTACCACCAAAGTAGGCAATAGCCAAACCAATAACTGTAAAAAGTTTAAATTTATGTTTTTTATAGAACTTCTCTAACTTAAATGCAGATGCTAACATCTGCTCATCGCTACTTAACTCTTTTTTTACTTCATCAATAGTTTCTGAAAATTTCAATTTATATCTCCGATATTTTATAAATGGCATAATTATATCTAAATTGTTTTACAATTTAACAATAGTGACTCCAAGGTTTCCTTTTTGTCCATGAAAAGATTGAAGTTTAGGATAGCTTTTTAGGTAGTCAATAACTACTTTTTTTAAAACTCCTGTACCTGTTCCATGAATAATCTCAACTTCAGAAAACCCAGCAACCAAAGCATCAGATAAAAAAGCATCAAGCTTCTCAATCGCCTCATCGGCATAACAACCAAGAAGCTTAATAGAGATAGCCCCCCTGCTTGGTTTTTCAACATTTACTGTAGTTTTTGGTTTAGAAGTTACCTTTT
Source organism: Campylobacteraceae bacterium (assembly GCA_026995985.1). Taxonomy (GTDB): domain Bacteria; phylum Campylobacterota; class Campylobacteria; order Campylobacterales; family Sulfurovaceae; genus UBA1140. The sequence goes on along the minus strand of JALWNF010000195.1, from coordinate 2,021 downwards.
TGGTTGGAGTCTCTAGGTAACGAAGTTGATTTATAGGTACACGCATCTTTAGTCCATCTATCTCAATGGTCGCTTCACTATTTCTAACGCTTAAAATCTCTCCTCGCCTAGAGCGATATTTTACATGGTCACCTACTTGAAGTACTCTTTTGTTAGGCTGTTTAACCTCTTTTGCCTCTTTGGAACGCTCTTTATGTTTATGAGCCTCATTTAGTAGTCGTCGTCCCTCTTTTGACTCTTTTGCTTTGATTGCCTCTAGGGCTCGTTTAGTTGCAGCATTGTAACGATTTTCAAGTGTAGCAATAGCTTTTCTCTGTTGCTCATTGAGTCTTGCTTCTATATTCTCTAAATTCTCTTTTTTTCGCTCTACAGCCTTTAGCTCTTTATCTATCTTTTCAAGTTTTAGACGCATCTCACGCTCAAGGGTTGTAGATTTTTCAATCAACTCATTTAGGTTCTCTTTGTCTTCTCCATAAATCTTCTTAGCCTTTTGGACAATATGCACAGGCACACCATAACGCTCTGCCGTCTCAAAAGCGTAAGACTTTCCTATACTCCCTTGCAAAAAAGTATAGGTAGGTTTTCGGTTCGCCTCATCATACAACGCTGCAATTAACTCTACATCATCGTCGCTACTCATCAAAGAGGCTAAACGTTTATGGTGTGTAGTAACTATAAAAGTTATTCCCTTTTTACGCAACTCATCAAGCATCACCCTAAACAGAGACGCTGCCTCATCAGAGTCTGTTCCAAGTTCAATCTCATCTACCCCAACTATGGCGTTCTCTTTCTCAAAGAGTTTAGCAAACTCTACCATTCTCCCCGCAAAGGTAGAGATGTCGTTTTTAACTGATTGTGGGTCATCTATAACAGCCTCTATGCTCTTAAAGTGTCCTACCTCTGTTTTGGCTTCATTACACTTAAATGGTAAAAGATTTTTAGACATAAAGACAGAGGCAAGTAGAGATTTTAGCAACATGGTTTTACCCCCTGCATTGACCCCTGTTATCAACATAACCGACTTGTTAAACTCAATATCTATAGGCTTTGGGTTCTCAATGGCAGGGTGACAAAACTCACTAAGCCTAATCACTTTTCGTTTTGAGGGCAAAATAAAGTTGTAGTCATAGGCACGAGCAAACATCACCCTAGCTTGATATTGGTCAAATCTATCATACTCACGATTAATAAACCTCATAAACAAAAAGTGCTTATGCAGAGTTGCTGAAAAGCTTTGACAATATCTATATATAACTTCTTCTTTACGACTAAGTAGGGCCGACTCTTTCTCTTTTAGATGTGCAATAGATTGTGGTAAAATATAGAAGAACCCACTAGCACTTCGTCCTACTACAGAGGCTTTAATGGCTTTGTTAAAACCACCACGAACCATCAACGTCTCTTCCCCATTTATAAAGTGAATTTGGCTATCGACTAGATACTCTTTAAGAGTAGAGGAGTGAGCTAAACGGTAGAGTCTATCTTTAAGTTCAGATTTATTAAGCTTAAGTGCCTTCTCAATATCAAAAAGTTCAGGTTCACGCTCTGGGTTTATGTTCCCCTCATCGGTAAAGTATAAGATAATATCTAAAATCTCATTAGGTACAGTAATCTCTCTAATCCACTTTCCTAAAGGTTCAGGTAAAGAGATGGTCTTAAGTGCGTTAAAGTACTCAACCATTGTCATAAAAGCATAAATCTCATCAAGTGAGAGCACTCCTTGTTTTTTAATCTTATTGAGTTGTATATCTAGGTTCATAACCTCTTTTATGGCAGGAAACTCTACTGATGATAGGGCCGATATATATTTAAAGTGTTGATTAATATCTCCCATTAGCTCAATATTTTTATCTCTTGCGTAGAAGCTTTTAAAGTTATTTATAAATTGCTCTAGGTCTAGTTTTTGTGTTATGGTTTTCAACAATATAATCTCCAATTAAAAAAAATATTATATCTAAAGTAGAGTTATATTTGAGAAGAGTAAAATTAAGAGAGAAAAGATGCTCACCCACAAAGTAGAT
>JALWNF010000194.1 GCA_026995985.1 Campylobacteraceae bacterium | reverse complement strand
ATTAGCAATTCAGACACAAAATGCAAATTCGACTAATTTTTACAAAATCAATCAAGATTTAAATGGATTAAAAGCAATTAGTCCAGAGAATTATAAAATGCGAACAAATGTAAAAGGAGAGTAGTAATGGATAAAATTATTGGTATATTACTAGTTATCTCAGCAATAGCATCAATTATGCTTTCATTTGGTGATTCAACTAGAGTATTTGTTGGTTAAATGAGAGCAATACTTAAAAAAATAGGAGTGCTTTTTGCACTCCTTCTAACCCTTAACTTAGCTTATGCTGAAAATAACAGCTCTACTCCTATTTTAACTAAAACAAGCAGTCCATTTATATTGAGTGGTAACAAAATGATTGACCCACGCTCTATTGCTAAAATAGATGAGATGGGAAATGAACTTCTAAAAAAGACAGGTATATCTGTTTATATCTATGCTAAAGAGAGTTATAGAGATAGAAAATTTAGTAGCACTAAAAGTAAAATGGAATTTATTAAATCTTATGAAAGTAATATTACAAAAGAGTTAAAAAATCCCTTTGTACTTTTAACAACTTCACTAGAAGATACACATATAAATCTAATAACAAGTAGTGACCTTACTGGAGTATTAGATAAAGATGAAATCTTAGATAGATATATTGTTCCACTTCTAGCATCAAAAGATAAAAACAGTATGTATGCTAAAGTCTCTGCGGCTATGTTTAATGGGTATGCAGCCATTACAGATAAAATTGCAGAAAACAGAGGCATAGAGTTAAAATCAAGCATTGGAAGTGTAGGTACAGTAACCTCTACAATATGGAGAGTTATTATGTATACTATTATTGTTATTGGTCTAATAGCTTATACTATAGCTATACTTAAATCTAAAAAGTAGGAGTTTAGTTGATGAAGTTTCAAAAATATCACTTCTGGTTGGCTTTTTTCTTTCTTATCTTTGGTTTTACTTTTAGTATGATTATATGGACTATAAAGAGTGCAGTAGATACCCCTGTATATGAAGATAAAAGCTTTTTAAACTCTTACCATAATATTGATAATAACTTCAACCAAATGATGGCTCAAAATCGTAAGTTTAATCAACTCTATGATGTAGATGTTAAAGTCAATGAAAATAGAATAGGTATGGATATTAAAGATGCATTCCTAGGTCAACGTTCATTGGAAAAACATAGCTCTAATCAAAATATGCTAAAGGTTGGAGAGAATACTCTAGCTATTTCTATTGTAGATAAAAAAACTCAAAAGCCTATCTCTGATGCAAATATAACTTTTCAAGTTACAAGAGCTATTGTAGATAAGTATGATATAGACTTAAGCAATTTTATCTATGAAAATGGAGTCTATAGAACGACATTTAAAATCAACAAAGCAGGTAATTGGAATATTCAAGGTCAAATAAAAGTTATTAAAGATATAGGTTATTTTTATATTAAAACAAATACACCAAGAGAGGAGTAGTTATGAACAGAGAGCCTTGGGTAGCTTATGTAGTTGTGCTTGTTGTTGTTGTGGCAATGATGTATGGTAAATATTTGATTGCTAATGGCGATGATGATAATAATAGTAAAGATAAAGAAGATAAGTAGAATTTTTCTGACTCTCTTATTTTTCCTAAAAACAAAGGTTATTAGAGAGAAGAAAAATAATAAGTATCTATTTACTTCTTTTCTCTCTCAAGCAGTTCTAAAAAATCTTTCTCTTCTAAAAAACCAAAAGTCATATCTTTAATATCTTCGTTCTCTGTGATAAAGACATGCATTGGTGTCATTTGAAGTTTAAGTCCAAGTGGAAGCTCTTGTTTGTCTGCATTTATTTTTATAAGAACAAAGTTCTTTCCAAGGTAGTCTATAATACTCTTTTTAGAAAAGGTTTTACTCTCCATCTTTTGACAGAATTTACAGTTGGTTTCATAAACTTCAAGTAAGATAGTTTTGTGTTCCTCTTTTGCTTGGTTAAGAGCATCATTAAAACTCTTTGTTGGCATTTCATTTATTGAGGTAGGAGTTATTTCTTCTTTATATTGAGATGTAGGAGGTATTGACTCCTTTTCAATAGAGGTATTTTTGTCTATACTTCCTACAGTTTCCTCTATCTCTTTTGCAAGTTCCTCTAAACTCTTTTGAGTATTGATAGATTCATAACTCTCTACTTTATTGCCAATTAACTCTTCTGGAGAATCAGTTGAGACCACCTCTTTGGAAGTAACAATACTCTCCTGAGAAAATATTGCTACAGAAAGAAACAATAGTAAAAAGAAATTTTTAAAAATAATCATTATAAAGCCTTTTAAAAATTTTACCTAAGAAAAATTAACAGAAAGTAAATGTAAAAATTTAGAGGCTTTCTCTATAGCTTGTGGGTGTTCATCTATATATATAGCTCCACCAATAGCTATTGATAGTGTTATAGCAACTAAAGCTATTTTTATCCAAGAGTATGGACGCTCTCCTGAAACCTTTCCTGTCTGTGCATTGATAGCATAGTTATATGTTCTATTTTTCCATCTAAATTGAGCTGTCCAAATAGGAAAGAGGACATTTTTATAGGAGGTATCATAATAGCTAGTCTTTAGTGATGTAATCTGCTGTTGGTCTCCACCAATATCTTGACGAACACTCTGACGGATAACTCTATTCATCTTAACTTTAGCAAGTTCAAAACCATTATCTAAGCCAATTGTGTACTCCTCTGAGGTAAATCCTGCAAGATATTTTTTATTGAAAGGGACAAGTTTTTCTGTATACCAAGGAGCAAGATTGTCTAAGATAGTATAAGATAGAGTCTTTGAGGCACCAATAGTTATATCATCAAACTCATTGTATACACGACCCCAGACAGGTGTCCAGCGAATTCTTGGCTCTTGAACTCTTTGACGTACCTCTCTTCCATTGACAATAATATTTCTTTCTACTGTTACATAGTAGATATCTCCTCTTTGACCTTGGTAGTCACTAACTGTTTTTGCATCATATGTCCAATAGGGAAGGTAGTAACCTTTTAGTTTTTCATCATCTATTAAAAACTTAGCTAGTTTAGATGGTGCAAACCACAAAGAACCAACCCATTTTCTAAAAGCCTCTTTTGCCTCTTTTTGTGAGAGTTGAAAAGGTAGAAGTGATTCAGGGGTAACCTCTTTTACAAAGTCTATAATAGCAGGTGTTCCACAATATGGACAGTTAGATGAAAAAGAGTAGGGGGTCATGGTAAAAGTAGCAGCACATTTACTACACTTAACCTCTTTGTTAATCTCTTTTTCATGGTGTCTATTTAGCTCTATTAATGCTTTACTTAGGTCATACTCTTTAATCTCTTCTAAAGAGGCGTCAATCGATTCTATACTTTGACAGAACTCACACTTTAAGCTCTCTTCAATGGGGCTAAAACGCAGAGGAGCCCCACAATTTTTACAAGTAAAATTAATCGATTTAAATCTCATGTTTTTGGTAGTGGTGGAGGGGTGGTAGTATTAAAGTATTCTTTTAAAATAGTATAGGCTTCAACCCAATCGTCTAAGCCCTCCCTCCAGACAAGAGTATCTTTTTTGATTTTATCTTTACTAATAAGTAGTTGAATAGTATTAATATCATAAGGCCCTTCTCTCTCATCACTTAAAGCAACATAGTACTTTTTACTATTAGCCTTAGGAATAGGAGGAGGGGTAGTTTTGTCAACTCTATCTTTAGAGAGGCTCTCTGCCATAGATTGCCCTATGGCAATACCCGCACCCATACCTACAATATCACCCATAGAGCTACTATTTTCAGAACCTAGTGCTTCTCCTGTTTGGTACTTTATATGTTTATCAAGGTCGCCTGTAATCTCACGGCTACTACGTTTGTCAAGAGCCTTCTCTACATCAGATGGTAAAGAGATATTCTCTACTAAAACTTTTGTAAGGTGTAGTCCATACTCTCCAAAGTATGGAGCAATCTTTTTAGATATATACTCTGAAAACTTCTCATAGTTAGAGGCTAAGTCTAAAACAGGGATATTACTCTCACCTAAAATGGTTGTAAATTTTGAGATAATAAGATTTGTTAGTTGGTCATCTATCTCATCAATAGTAAAGTGACCATCTGTTCCTACAATCTCATTCATAAACTGTTTAGGGTCACTAATGCGAATTTCATAGGTTCCAAAGGCACGAAGCCTAACCATGGAGAACTCTGGGTCACGTACCATAATAGGATTTTTTGTTCCCCACTTTAGGTCAGTAAAGCGTTTAGTATTTACAAAATAGACCTCTGCTTTAAATGGAGAGTTAAATCCATGGTCCCAATGGTTTAAGGAGGTCATAATAGGTAGATTTTTTGTCTCTAGTTCATATATTCCAGGCTCTAAAATATCAGCAACTACCCCCTCATTAACAAAGACAGCTACTTGAGACTCTCTAACTGTCAATTTAGCTCCATATTTAATCTCATTGTTGTATGTAGGAAATCGGTAGACCATAGTGTCGTGTGAATCATCTGTCCACTCAATAACTTCAATAAATTGTCCAAATAGCCAGTCAAAAAGTCCCATGCTCTATCCTTTAGTAGTCTCTTTTGTTTCTTTATTTGGTAGTGTTTCAAGTTTTGATTTAGTTGCAAGAAGAGCCTCTTTTAGTTTATGTTCGGTCTTTTTAAGTTCTGTAAGTGCTTTCTCTCTAGCTCTTTTTCCTTCCTCTGCAATCTCTAGTGAGTCATTAAGTGTAGCAATAAGAGTATCATTGGCAATCTTGATGCTCTCAATATCAAAGATACCACGCTCCATCTGTGTTCGTACCTCTCTGTTTGCTTCTCTTAGCCCTTCGGCATTTTTCTCTAATAACTCATTGGTTAAGTCCGTAGCATTTTTTAGTGCTTTTGCCGACTCATGACTTCTAAAGATAGTTACAGTTTGAGCTAGTTGGTTTCTCCAAAGTGGAACTGTATTAACAAGAGTAGAGGAGATTTTATTGATAAGTGCTTTATCATTTTCTTGAATAAGTCTAATGCTTGGAAGTGACTGCATAGTAACTTGACGAGAGAGTCTAAGGTCGTGTATACGACGCTCTAAGTCATCTCTGAAGGCACGAATCTCTTTTAGCTCTTGAATAGCTAACATATCTTCATCTTTTGCTCTTTGTTCATACTCTGGAATAATATTCTCTTCAAGCTCTTTTTTCTTAATCTCTCCTGCTTCAATGTAGATTTCTAAAGTTCTAAAGTACTCTAGGTTAGCTTCATAAAGTTTATCAAGAGATACAATATCTCTTATTAATCTACTTTTATGTTTTTCAAGTTTATTTGAAATTTCATCAATTTGGTCTCTAACCTCTTCATATCCTTGTATAAACTTAACTAGAGGTTTAGTTCTACCAAATAGTTTAGCATACCATGGAAGTTTTTTGTTAGGGTTCAACTCTTCAAGGTCAAACCCTTTAATAGTAGCAATCATCTCATTAAGTACAGCTCCTGCTGTTCCTATATCTTTATTTTTTACACCATCAATCATGCGGTTAGATATCTCATCTAACTCCTCTTGTACTGAGGCTCCAAAGTAGATAATAGAGCTTCTATCTTTAAAGTCTAGCTCTGATAGAGCTTTTTCAAGTTTTGACTTCTCTTCTTCTTGAATAGCTGGTAGGTTTTCGTTTTGCTCTTCTATGGTAGTTTCAATAATCTCTTTTGTTTTTGTTTCCATCTTAATTTTCCTAATATATTAATTTTTTATCTGTTGTTGTAAGACATCTATATTGACATCTAAATCAAATTCATTGTTCTTTTTTAGTCGAGTTAACTCTTTATCAAATCGATACTCTACATCTTCTAAGAGTTGATATAGTTTATCTTTAGTCTCTTGTTTTATATCTGCTTCATTCATCGATATATAAGCATTGGTTACACTCTCTAAACCATCAATATAAACTATTAAAAATTTTCGTGCTACACGAATATCTTTTGGGTCTTCTTGAATAGTTTGAATAATACTTTTAGCCTTTTTTACAGCTATAGAGAGTCTTTTTTGTAAAATCTTATCATTAGAAATTTTATCTATATGTTGCTCTATGTTAGCAAGTTTAGATTTAGCTTCTGAGATAGTTTTTAAGACAAATTCAGCAGAGATGTCACCAATATTTTCCAATTTATCTACCTTCGGGTCTAATCCATAGTAGAGAATATAGCCAATAGTCGATACAATAGAGAGAAAAATACCTATTAAAAGTGACTCTCCTCCTGCAATTGAAGCTGTAAATAGTGTAGCAATACCTAATAATATTGCAGAAAAAGTTTTATATGGTCTTTTAGGTGCTTTAGTTAGCTTCTCTTGATTGTATTTAAACTCATTATTTAGTCCAATTGTGTTGAGTTTAGCTGTTGTATAAAAGAGTATAAATGCTATTAAATTTAGTATAAAAGCATGAATATCTCTATCTATGAGTGCCAATACAATAGCAAGAAAGAGAGGTACTAAAAAGATATAGAGAAGATAGCCTTTGTTTGCTTTATCTATTTGAGGTTTATATTTTTTAACGAAAGCCATAGAGTTATCCTAAAAGTTGACCCAAGGGATACAAAACAGTTAATCCAGCAGAGAGAAGAATAAATAAGAATCCAAATAGCTTTTTCATAAAATTATTCTATTTTTGTACTTTTTTATTGAGTGCAAAAGTTATCTAATACTAGATAACTTTTAGTTGATTATAATCTATTTAATTATTGATTGACACCAAGGGCATTAAGTGTCTCATAGGTGATTCCACCTGTTGCTAAAGAGTTGTCTCTTTGGTATCTGTCTAGTGCTATACGTGTATCACGACCAAGAACACCATCTATTTTTCCTGGATTGTAACCTTTCTCTTTTAGAGCATTTTGAATTTTTAAAATAACATCTTTGTTCATATTTGTCTGACAGAGAATTCTCTCCCAACTTTGGTGAGCTTCTGAGATTTTTACTCTTTTTTGGATAGTTTTATATACAGCCTCTATAGGTGTTTTTATCTCTTTAGCCTCTTCTACAAGTTTTTTAACTTTTACAATTTTATAAGTTGGTTTTACAGGTATCTTTTTGATAGTTTCAGGAGTCTCTAAAACAGTTTTTGTAATTTTCTTTTTAACAGATGGAGTCTCAACTAAGCATATCTCATGACCAGTATATCTTAAACCTTTTTCAACAGGGTCTCCAACTTTAATCCAAGAAAATGATGGACCATGGTCAATAACTTTTTTCTCAATAGTACTCTTTACAGCAGGAATAGTAACTGTCTCTGTTCTTGCTGGAGAGATGAGTTTTTTTACTTTAATTGTTTTTGTTTCAGCAGGAATCTCAATGACTTTTGTTGTTGCAGGTGTCTTGATTACTTTTTTCTTAATAGTTTTATATTTTGCAGGTACTTTAACAAGACACATAATTTCACCTGTAGCACCATCTAGTTTTGTAGCTGGGTTTTTACCTTTTTTCCATACAGTCTTCTCTTTTTCTACAAGTACTTTCTCTTCAACCTCTTTGTATGTTGCTGGAACAGTAACAGTCTTTTTTGTAGCTGGTTTAACAACAATAGTCTTCTCTACCATCTCATATTTTGCAGGGATAACTTTTGTTTCATTTGTTTCATTTTTTATTACAACCTCTTGAGTTACTGTTTTATATTTTTCTGGAGAGTAATACTCTTTATAACAAGTACCTGGAGTAGTATTTTCAATATCAACACCTTTTAGTTTTGCAGCTGCTAAAAGTTCATTACTTACAGGTGCTGCATTTTTACGTAGACTAACACGCCAAGAGCGTAGAGCAGGTTTTACCTCAACAACTTCAGTAACTTTTTTATATTTTGCAGGTACAGTAACAATCTTTTCAGTTGCAGGAGAGACCTCTACCTTCTCTTCAACCCATTCATATTTTGGAGGAATTATAGTAATCTTATTTGATGCCTCTTTTACTAAAACTTTCTCTTCAACAGTTTTATATTTAGCAGGAATAATAACTTTAGCATAACACTCACCAGCTTTTGCATTTGGAGGAGTAAGTGATATCTCGGCCTGTATAGAAGATATAGGTAGTAATAGCCCTAGTAATAGTGATGAATATTGTAATTTCATTGATTTTCCTTTTAATACATTAAAATTTGTTTAATTATATAAGAATTTTATTAATATATCATTAAAAGATATTTACTAAATTTATTTTTTAAAAACCTTTTATAAGTATTTTATAGAGTTTTTCTATAATCTTATCTTCAAGATGAATAGTGCTGTAGGTATTGTATAGTTGAAAAATATCTTTTTTTTTGAATTTTTGACCATAAATACACTGTGGGTGAGCAGGTAAAAATGCTCTCATAAGTCCTATCTCATCTTCTAAAATTGTTTCACAAATATAACAAAAACCATTATCATAGAGTCGCCCCTCATGGTTAAGTAGTTGCATGTATGCTTCTATAGCTAAACGTTTTGGATTTTGTCTATGCCACTTTTTTGCACTACTTAATAGTAGATTAAAGTAGAAGCTATCTAACTCTGTGGTATCTTGTAGATGTTGTTCAAAGAGCTTAATAAAATTTTGCCAAATAAGTAGACGATTGTTTGAGAATATCCAAGGAAAAGAGATATGAGATAGAGAGTGCATAGTTGGCATAAAACCATTTTTAGACTCTTTTGCCTCAAAGTCTATAAGGTTTCCTATTTGTAAAATTGAGTGTCTTGCACCAAAAAAACGCCAATAGTTTTTTACAGAGTCATTGCTTAGCACGGTAACAATTGTGTCTTCATTTTTTGCTTTTCTTATATTAATTATAAATCCACGCATCTGTTTAATTATCTTTTTGGTATTATCGACCCAATTTCTGGGGGGATTATATTACTTAAAACCCTATTATATACTAATTAAAGGTGGCTTATGCAAAATCTCTTTACGTCGTTTAAAGATAACTGTGGTTTTGGACTCTTAGCGTCTATTGACAACACTCCAACACATAAAAACTTAGAAGATGCAATTACATCTCTTTCTAGAATGATGCACAGAGGTGCAATTGCTGCAGATGGGAAGACGGGTGATGGTTCAGGGCTCCTTCTCTCATTACCAAAATCATTTTTTGAAAAAGAGGCATTGGCAGATGGAGTTGATTTGCCTGAGACATATGCTGTTGCTATGGTCTTTTCTCATAATGAGTCTGATTTTGATGTTATCTCAGAGGTGTGCGAAAATAACGATTTAGATGTTGTATATACACGTGTTGTGCCTGTCAATACCGATGCATTAGGGAAACAAGCATTGGAGTCACTACCTATGATTAAGCAGGTTTTTGTAGCACCAAAATCTGCTATTGCCTCTAAGCGTTTTGATGCAATGGTCTACCTCTCAAGAAAGGAGATAGAGGCTAGACTTATTGATGATAAGAGTTTTTATATTCCATCTTTTTCAACATCGGTAGTCTCCTATAAAGGGCTTGTTATGCCAACACATATTAAGGAGTTCTATCCAGATTTAGCTAGTGAAGATTTTAAAATATCTTTCTGTCTTTTTCACCAAAGATTCTCGACTAATACTCTGCCTCAGTGGAAGTTGGCTCAGCCATTTAGAATGATTGCTCACAATGGTGAGATTAACTCTGTAACAGCAAATAGATTTAATGCAATGGCTAAAGTTATAACTGCAAAATCAGATATATTTACCGATGAAGAGATGGATAGACTTCGTAATGTTATTCAGTCAGATATGTCTGACTCTGCTTCATTGGATAATTTTATGGAGTTTTTGGTAGTAAATGGTGTTGACTTCTTCAAGGCTGCTCGTTCATTGATTCCTGCTCCTTGGCACAATGCTCCACACATGGATAGTGAACTTAGAGCCTTCTATGAGTATGCAAGTACCTGTTTTGTTCCTTGGGACGGACCAGCTGCTGTAAGTATGACCGATGGTCGTTACATTGGGTGTGTATTAGATAGAAATGGACTTAGACCATCTAAGTATATTATTACTACAGACAATAGGCTTTTGATTACCTCTGAGTATGGGGTATTAGATATTCCAGAAGATGAGATTGTAGAGCGTGGGCGACTTCAATCTGGTCAGATGATGGGGGTTGACCTTAAGCATGGCAAGGTGCTTAAGTCTGAAGATATAGATAACTACATAAAAGGGCTTCACCCTTATAATAAGTGGTTAAGTGAAAATATGTCTTATCTTCAAGAGCATATGCCTTCACAAGAGGCATTAGATAAAAATAAAATGCCAGAAGATAAAGAGTTAATGGCTGCAAAACAGCGTTACTTTAACTATACAACAGAGCTACTTAGAGAGGTTATTCGCCCAATGATTGCTGAGGGTAAAGAGACAACAGGTGCTATGGGAGACGATACTCCACTTGCAGCCTTTTCAACCCAGCAGAGGAACTTTACAGACTTCTTTAAGCAGAAGTTTGCACAGGTAACTAACCCTCCTATTGACCCAATTCGTGAAAAGACAGTTATGAGTCTAAACACTGGTTTTGGAGAGATACAAAATATATTATCTGATAGTGCAGACCATGCAAAGAGACTCAAAACAGTACTGCCTGTTATGTCGGCTACACGTTTCTCTTTACTTCAAGAGTATGGAGATGAAAATAGTGAACGCTATGACCCAGCTTATAAGTATGGTCAGTATGATACCACTTATACTTCAGACTTAAAGGCTAGTTTAGATGTACTAATAGAGAAGATTATTGAAGATGTTCGCAACAATGGCGTTAGAACTATTATCTTAGATGACCGTGGATTGAATGAGACAAATAAAGTTATTCCAATGCTTATGGTTGTTGGTCGTCTAAGTCAAGAGCTACTCAATGCAAAGCTAAGACATCTTACAAGTATTGTAGCTGTAACAGGTGAGGTGTTTGACCCTCACTCTGCAGCTTGTATGATTGGTTATGGAGCGGCTGCTGTTTATCCTTATTTGCTCTACTACATTGTAACAGAGTTAGAGGGTGAAAGCGATGAGTTAAAACACACTCTAAGACGATTTAGACGTGCTATGGGTGCAGGTCTTTTAAAGATTATGTCTAAAATGGGTATCTCAACTATTGCATCTTATCGTAACTCACGTCTGTTTGATGCTATTGGATTGAGTCAAGAGATTGTCGATGACTGTTTTGCAGGAACAACAGCACTCCTAACAGGACTAGGCTATGAAGATATAGATGCTAGGTTAAACAGTAACCATGCGCGTGCCTTTACAGATGCATTTAAGGGTAAAAAGAATGCTCTGTACAAAGGTGGTTTTTATAAGTATAGAAGAGGGGAAGAGTTTCATGACTTCTCTCGTCCAACTATCTATGCTATGCAAAAAGCATCACAGAGTGGAGATGTAGCTGACTATGAAGAGGTAAAAAGACTTGTTAATCAAAGAGATAAAAAGTTTATTAGAGATTTTTTTGAGCTTACTTCAGAGCGTAAACCAATCTCAATTGATGAGGTAGAGCCACTAGAGGCAATCTTTAAACGCTTCTCAACGGCTGCAATGTCTATGGGGTCTATCTCTCAAGAGGCACATGAGACTTTGGCTGCTGCTATGAACAAAATTGGAGCTAAATCAAACTCAGGTGAGGGTGGAGAAGACCCTAGACGTTATGGAACAGAGT
>JALWNF010000193.1 GCA_026995985.1 Campylobacteraceae bacterium | reverse complement strand
TGTATTGAAACAGATTGATGTCGAAATATTCATAAAAAGCGTATAACATATTAAATAGTATCCTGATTGTAAGTAAAGTAGTGATATTTTACTTAAAATTTTATAAAAGTAGGGTTCATTTAATGGAAATTCAAAAGACTATTTTAATTATTACTGATGGAATAGGGTGTAAACCAGATAGTATATGCAATGCATTTAAAGATGCAACAAAACCAACTTACGATAGATTGATGAAAGAGGTACCAAAAACACTTATCTCTACACATGGTTTAAGTGTAGGGTTGCCTAAGGGGCAGATGGGAAACTCTGAAGTGGGTCATATGACCATTGGTGCAGGACGAATTTTATACCAAGATTTAGTTAAAGTTTCATTAGCGATTGAAGATGGAAGTATTGAAGAAAATGAAGCATTAAATAGTACTTTAGAGAAAAGTAAAAGAGTACATATTATTGGACTTTTAAGTGATGGAGGGGTTCATTCTCATATTGAGCATATTATAGGTTTAGCTAAGTTAGCAAAAAGAAGAGGAAAGAGAGTATTTTTACATCTTATTACTGATGGACGTGATGTTGCACCTGACTCTGCAAGAACCTATATAGAGCAGATAGAGGCTATCTGTTCAGAGTCTATTCAAATAGCTACTATTGGTGGTCGTTTCTACACAATGGACAGAGATAATCGTTGGGAGAGAGTAGAGAAGGGCTACAATGCTATTGTAAAAGCAGAGCCAAAAACTGAACTCTCAGCTATAGAGTATGTAACAAAAAGTTATGAGGCTAAAATTTTTGATGAGTTTATAGAACCAGTTGCATTAAGTAGTTATGCTGGAATGCAAGAGGGAGATGCTGTAGTTATGGCAAATTTCCGTTCTGATAGAGTTAGAGAGATTACAACTGCTTTAGGTGAGAGAGAGTTTAGTCGATTTAAGCGAGACTATCTACCATTAAATATAGTTACATTAACCCAATATGATGCAACTTTTAACTACCCTGTTATGTTTAAAAAGGAGATTCCTAAAAATACATTAGCAGAGGTAGTAAGTAGTGCAAAACTTACACAACTCCATACAGCAGAGACAGAGAAGTATGCTCATGTAACTTTCTTCTTAAATGGGGGGCAAGAGGAGCCTATGATTGGAGAGAGTAGAGTACTTATTCCTAGTCCAGATGTGAAGACCTATGACATGAAGCCAGAAATGTCAGCACCAGAGGTGGGAGAGGTTGTTCTTAAAGGTATGGATGAGGAGTATGATTTAATAGTTGTAAACTTTGCTAATGGTGATATGGTAGGACATACAGGAAATTATGAGGCTGCATGTAAGGCTGTTAGTGCTGTAGACAGAGAGATTGGAAAGATTATAGAAAAAGCAAAAGAGAAAAACTATGCTATTGTTCTTACCTCTGACCATGGAAATTGTGAAGAGATGAAAGATGCTAATGGAAATATTTTAACAAATCATACAGTAGGTGAAGTTTGGTGTTATGTTTTAGCAGATGGTGTAAAAGAGTTAAAAGAGGGAGGAGGATTAAATAATATAGCTCCTACTGTACTAGAGATTATGGGACTTAAGATTCCAAAAGAGATGGATGAGAGTCTCTTGTTAAATGTGACTAAATAAGACACTTTTTTGAATATTAATTAACAATTTTATTTGAAATTATGTTTATTATGCTATTATATTAGAAGATATAATTTTAATAAAAGGGAGGTTTATAATGGATAGAATGATTAAAGAGTCAGTAGCAGCACTCTTTTGTTATGTTATTAAATTAGACAATAAAGATTTAGATGCTGAACGACCTCTCTTTTGTCGATACATGAAACAAGATTTTGATATGACAAGAGAAGAATCAGATGCTTTGCTTAATGAAGTAATGCAGAAAGACTATAATATAGATACCCATATCTCTATTATTGCTAATGCTTTATATAATGAGACATATGCGAAAATGTCTATACTTAAGCAGTTAAATCATATTATTACCAAATCAAATTTAGAAGATGATGACTATGATTTATTTGATAAAGTAAAAGAGGCATTTTTTCCAAAATCGTAAGGAAAATTACTTATTTCTAATTTTCCTTTTCTCCTTTTCCTATTTCATAACAATTTAACAAGCATTTCACTACAATTAACCAAAATTTTAAAAAGGTAAAGTATGAAATTTACAGGTAAAAATGTACTTATTACAGGTTCAAGTAGAGGTATAGGTGCACAAATAGCAAAAACTTTAGCAGGATATGGACTAAAAGTGTGGATTAACTACAGAAGTGGTGAAGCAGAGGCTAAAGCAGTAGAAGAAGAGATTATAAAAGCAGGTGGAGAGGCAGAGATTATAGGCTTTGATGTAAGTGATGAGAGTGCATTTGTTGATGCCATTAAGCAGATTGTCTCTACCGATGGAGAGTTAGCTTACTTGGTGAACAATGCAGGAATCACCAAAGATGGTTTAGCTATGCGAATGAAGAGCGAACAGTTTATGGCCGTTATTGATGCGAACTTAAAATCAACCTTTATAGGGTGTAGAGAGGCTCTAAAGGTTATGCGTAAAAAGCGTTTTGGTTCAGTTGTAAACATTGCCTCTATTGTAGGTGAGACAGGAAATGCAGGTCAGACAAACTACTCAGCCTCAAAGGGTGGGACAATTGCCATGACAAAATCGTTTGCTATTGAATCGGCTTCAAGTGGCATTCGCTACAACAGCATTACCCCAGGGTTTATTGCAACAGAGATGACAGATGTACTTAAAGATGAGG
>JALWNF010000192.1 GCA_026995985.1 Campylobacteraceae bacterium | reverse complement strand
TCTAAAAATAGAGCGTGCAGGGGCTGAGTGCTTGCTTATTTGCACCAATACTATGCACAAAGTTGCCCCTTGGGTAGAGAGTGCCATAAAGATACCGCTAATTCATATAGCCGATGCAACGGCAAAAGCACTCATTAAAGATGGCGTTAAAAAGGTAGGCCTCTTAGGAACCACCTTTACAATGGAGCAAGATTTCTACAAAAGCCGCCTCCAAGAGCATGGCTTAGAGGTAGTTGTGCCCAATAAGCAAAAAAGAGAGCTTGTACACAGTGTAATTTATAATGAACTCTGCTTAGGCGAGTGCAAAGCAACTTCTAAAGAGGCGTATTTAGAGATAATAGATACGCTTGCAAAAGAGGGAGCCCAAGGCGTTATTTTAGGCTGTACCGAGATTGGAATGTTAGTAAAACAGAGCGATACCAAGATAAAACTCTATGATACAACCACCATCCACGCCCAAAGTGCAGTAGAGTTTGCTTGTAGTTAAAAAAGTTATTTTTCCTTTTTAAAGTATTTATTTGTAGAGCTTTTCGTAAAATCCATTCTCTCTAAGCTTTAGGAGTGTTCTATTTACCTGCTCGACATATGGTGAGCCATCTTTAAACACAAACCCATAGCTTTCGTGGTTAAACACCTCGCCTGTTAGCATCATCCACTTTGCTCCATCGTGTGTAGCATAGTAGCTTAATATTGGGTAGTCAGCAACGATAGCCTCTACTTTTTCGTTTCTCAGTGCACTATATAGCACATCTAAGGTATTAAACGCCACAGTTCCTATACCCTTCTTTCTTAAAAACTTTTCGTGCGAAGAGCCCTTTGTTACGCCTACTTTTAAAC
Organism: Campylobacteraceae bacterium; assembly: GCA_026995985.1. Taxonomy (GTDB): domain Bacteria; phylum Campylobacterota; class Campylobacteria; order Campylobacterales; family Sulfurovaceae; genus UBA1140. The sequence goes on along the minus strand of JALWNF010000192.1, from coordinate 1,924 downwards.
CAACCAAATCGTGATAACTCTTTATATCGCTCTGAAACTTTGCAACTGTCATTGAAGTTGTAATTTTAGCTGTAATTGTCGATATAAAAAAGAGGCTCACAATTATCCATATGGCTGCTAAAACACAATTGAGCACCCTTTTAGAGACTCCCTCCTCTAGCTCTCCCATTACCAAAACCAAAAATGCCCACCAAAATGCATCGAATATCCCATGACGATAGTCATCTCTAAAGTAATCTTTTGTCCCCTCTTCTATATTTCTCTCAAAAAACCATATTACATGGGCAACAAAAAGCAGCACCAAAAACGAGATTAAGAGAAATGTAAAAATGCCAGAGTCTACAATAATCTTCCAAATTGATGCCTCTACACCCTTTTTTACCGCTATAGCCATGCCTGACTCAAAAAAGCTATAGGAGAAATCTGCCTTTTTCTCTCTATCTGATGTTATCGATATATTTGCGACAGAAATATCATATTTAGTGTATGTATTCTTTATTAAATCGGAGAAGTTCTTCTCTACACTGTACTTGTATGTAAAGTTCGAATCTCTCGCTATCTCCTCCCACAACTCTATAGCAAAGCCAGTAAGCTTTTTATCCTCATCATAATAGACAAACGGCAGACGCTCGATTGTACCAACACTCAAATCACCTTTTGCACTCCCCCCAAACTTGGGAACAATACTAGACTCAATAGCAAAAATAGTATTAACTTCTTAAACAAATCTTCTCCTTCTGTACAACTTAGTATCCACAACGCCTAATTATACATGCAAATATTTATAATTCTAAAAAATAGAGTATATTGAAATCTCTTTAAGAAACGCATTTAAGCCAATTAGAGAAAATACTATACCATTGTACTCATTTACTAAAATTACTATTGAATTACTTTTAGAGAAGCTCTATTGACACAGAAGGGTAATTATGCTAAAATTAATACATAATAAAATATACATAAAAAAGGTTAGCGTATGGGGACAACGGTAAGAAAAAACTTTGTATTCGACAGGGAAGTTGCTATACACCTTGAAGAGTTAGCCAAAAGTAGTAAAAAATCGATGACTACTCTAGTTCAAGAGATGATAGAGGAGCGATATAAGCAGATTAAAGCTAAAAAAAGATTAGAGGCATTTAATAGAATAAAAGGCTCTGCAACTGGACTATTTACTGATGAGTCTATTCAATCTGTAAAGGCAAATCGTGAACTATAAAAGAGTATTTTTAGACGCAAATATAATACTCGATATTTACGACGCAACAAGACCCTTTTACAAAGAAAGCACAAAAGCTATCTCTATACTGCTACAACAAAAAGATACAGAACTCTTTACCTCTTGCGACATTATTACAACCCTATACTACCTATTAGCCAAAAAAGGCAAATTAGAGGCAATAGATTCAATACTTGACATTAATGAACTCTGCACAGTTATAGAGTTTGGGAACAAAGAGATAAATGAGAGTTGTAAACTAATAAAACAAAACAGTAACTTCACCGATTTAGAAGATACAATCCAATACATCATGGCAAAAAAAGCCTCTTGCGATTTAATTCTATCTAACGATAGAGGGTTTGTCTCTGAGGATATTTTGTTGATGAGTAGTAGAGAATTTGTAGAAATATAGCATTAACAAAGTAGTTTTGCACAATTTGAGATTTTCGGAAAAAGAGTTTTTTTTAATTGGAGTGTTAAGAAAATGCAACTGTTTGAGCAAGCTGAAAGCTTGTGAGTTTTGCATTTTTAACGGAAATTAAACAAATCTCCCGAAAATCTCATTTCTTGTGCGATTTTTTTGTTTCATTTTTTTCTAAAAAAAATGAAAAAAGAAGCCCAATAAAGCAATGTATCCATACAGGTAAAAGAAAAAAACCTAACCTATACATTCATAGATTTAAAGTAAAAGAGATAAAATATATC
>JALWNF010000191.1 GCA_026995985.1 Campylobacteraceae bacterium | reverse complement strand
AAAGCCGTATAGACAGGGGCTAAACCTAAACCTTTAAACTTAGCAAAGCGTGTTCCCATACCAAGAGCTGTCATTGCCATTGTAAGTAAAAAGGTATCTATAACATTAATAGTATCAACAATATTTTGAGGTATTAGGTGAAATGAGTTAAAGGCTGCTACCCCAATAAAGTAGACAGCAAACCAAGGAATTACCAACTTAACATCTGCACCTTCTCCACCCTCTCTCTTTGCTTGATAACTAAGATATAGACCAAGAACAATAAGCATAGGAGCAATCATAATAACTCTTGTCATCTTAACAATAACAGCAGAGTTAGCCATCTCAGCAGGAGAGTTTGGAACAGAAGCTGGAACAGCAACAACTTGAGCAACCTCATGAATAGTTCCTCCAACATATATACCAAATTCACGTGCTGTCATGTGCAAAAAACCTGTTGCAGGTTCAATAATAGTAGAGTAGAGTACAGGGTATAGAAACATTGAGATAGTACCAAAAAGAACAACCATTGAAACAGCAATAGCCGTTTTGTGTCCTTCAGCTTTAAGTACAGGTTCAGTTGCTAAAACAGCAGCTGCACCACAAACTGATGCTCCAGAAGCTGTAAGCATTGAGGTATCTTTCTCCATACCAAAGATTTTATTACCTAACCATGTTCCAAGTATAAATGTTGTTGAGAGCATAATAAGTGAGACTAAGAATCCCTCCATTCCAACAGCCATAATCTGCTGAAATGTAATTCTAAATCCATAAATCACAATAGCAAAACGTAAAATCTTTTTACCTGAAAAGGTAATTCCACTCTCCCAAGCAGATGGTAGTTTGTTGTGAAGTGTATTTGCATAGAAAATCCCCATAACAATACCAATAACAAGAGGTGAGAGACCAAGTTTATGAATAGGAGCTAAACCTGCAATATAAGTAGCAGCTGCAGCAAAGATAGCAACAAACAGAATACCACTAAGAGTACCTGCACGATTTTCTGGTGAAAATGCCATGTTATTCCTTTAAATTCAGTTTTTTTGATTGTTTTCTTGAAAGTATACTCTTTTCTTGATAATATTAAAAATAAATTGAATTGATATTATAAATAAAGATTATTTAGGAGTATAATATGGCATTTAAGTATGCAGTTGTTTTAACAGGTGGTATAGCAACAGGAAAGAGTACAGTAGCAAATATATTTAGGGAGTTTGGTTTCAAGATTATTGATGCAGATAAGATAGCCCATGAGACTCTACAGAAGAGCCAAGATAAAGTTATTGAGCTTTTTGGTAAAGAGTATGTTGTTGATGGAGAGGTTGATAGAAAGGCATTGGGTAGGTTGATTTTTGCTAACAAAGAGGAGAAGTTAAAACTAGAAAATCTACTTCACCCCCTTATATTTTCTGAAATTGAAAAACAATCCAAAGAGCTAGATAGAGAGAAAAAGCCCTATTTAGTTGATATTCCTCTATTTTTTGAGACCAATCGTTACCCAATTAAAAAGAGTATAGTTGTCTATATTCCTAAAGAGCTACAACTTAAACGATTAATGAATAGAGATGGAGTAACTAAAGATGAGGCACTACAACGAATCAACTCTCAACTCCCTATAGATAAAAAGAAACAGTTAGCAACATATATTATTGATAATCAAAATGACCTAGAGGCTCTTCAGCAGGAGTGTGCTATATTAAAAGATAAAATTATAAGTGAGAGTTAATGTTTCTACGTATTTTGTTATTTATGTTATTGGGAAGTAGTTATCTTTTATCTGATGACTTTGTAACTATTGCAGATAAAATTATTATTAAAAAATCGACACGTATGCTCTATCTGTCTAAAGATGGAGAAATCTATCAGAAATATCATGTTAGTTTAGGTCAAGTTCCAGTAGGTGCTAAAGAGGTTGAGGGAGATATGAAGACACCAGAGGGAGTCTATGTGCTAGATTGGAGACAAGAGAGTCCTCAGTATTATAAATCTCTACATATATCTTATCCAAATGAAAAAGATAAGGCTCATGCAAAGAGCTTAGGAGCCAATCCAGGTGGAATGATAATGATACATGGAACACCACCTGCTTGGTCTCTCTCACCTTATGGAGATTGGATGAATGTTTTTATTGATTGGACACAAGGGTGTATTGCATTGAGCAATGATGACATAGAAGAGGTGTGGGAACAGACAAGAAATGGAACAGTAGTAGTTATTGTTCCATAAGTTTTGATTACTTCTTTTTAGGTGTTACATACATGTTAACATAACGACCATCACGTCTTGCATCTTGCTCAAGATTTCCTACATCTTCAAGCATAGGCCAGACACGTTTAAGAACCTCAACACCCCATTCAGGGTTTGCCATCTCTCTACCGCGTAAGAATACTCTTAGTTTTACATGCTTTCCAGCTTCTAAAAACTCTCGTGCATGTTTAACTTTGTAGGCAATATCACCATCTGCAATTTTACAAGAGAATTTAACCTCTTTTACATCAATGGTTTTTTGGTTCTTTCTTGCCTCTTTTTTCTTTTTTTCTTGCTCATACTTAAACTTACCGTAGTCCATAATCTTAGCAACGGGTGGTTTTGCATTTGGAGATACAAGGACTAAATCTAGCCCCTTATTGTCTGCAATTTGAAGTGCTTTATCACGAGGGAGTATACCTAGCTGTTCTCCCTCATCACTTAAAACTCGGAGTTCTTTATCACGAATTTTATCATTCATGACAGTCTCATCTTGCTTCTTTCTTCCTCTGTTGTTTCTGTTGTTTTGTCTACTCAAATTTTACCTTCATTTAGTTGTTGAGTTAATTTTACCATAAATTCATCAAA
>JALWNF010000190.1 GCA_026995985.1 Campylobacteraceae bacterium | reverse complement strand
AAAAATTAATGAATAAGAGTCTTATTTTATGTTCTATACTACTTGCTATATCAGCTACTATAATAGTTGCAGATGAGCAGATGCCAATGTATGCTAAACCAGGGCAGTGTTTTACTAAAACGTTTTACCCTCCAAAAGTCACTAAAGTAACTAGAATTAAATCGACTAAAAAAATTATTACAAAAGATTCTAGTATTAGATATGATGTTATTCCTGCTAAATATAGTTGGGTATCAAAACGTGTAAAAGTTAGTGATGGTACAGAGGAGATTATAGCTACTCCAGCTATTTACAAGACTGTTTATGAGCGTATTATGGTTGAACCACCCTCTAAGATATGGAGACGAGGTACTCTTCAAACTTCACCAAAAGCTTTCTCCTCTTGTGTAGAGTCTGCAAAGTTGTCAGGTATGGATGTTGAAAATGCAACTGTTGGAACATGTTTTTATGAACATATAGTACCTGCAAAGTATAAAAATGTAACATCGAAAATTTTATTAGCAGAGGCGAGTGAACGATATATTGTTACTCCTGCAACTTATAGAACTGTCGTAAAAAAAATTGTTGTAGATAACACAACAGAGAAATTAATTCCCTCTGTAGCTAAATATAAAAAGTTAAAAACAAAAGTTGAAATAGAACCTGCACGAACAGAGTGGAGAAAAACAGTCTGTAAAAATAGAGGGTGTGATGAGTCAGAAGTCATCTGTTTAGTGGAAGTTCCTGTTACCTATAAAACCATTACTAAGCGTATAGTATTGGAACCAGCTGTAAAAAAAGTAGTTTCAGTTAAACCTACTGTTAAAACATTTTATGTAAAAGAGATGGTAACTCCGCCAACTCAAAAAAAGATAAAAGTTCCTGCAAAGTATCAAACAGTTGTGCAAAAAAGAGAGATATCAAAAGAGAAGCACTTTTGGACAGACTATTCTGGTAAAAATGCTACAACACGATACCGTTTAGAGTGTGATAAAATCTGTTTAGTTGAGACTCCTGCTAAATATAAGACTGTAGCTAAACAAGTGGTTGTTAAACCTGCAACAATTAAAAAGATAAAAACTCCTCCAGAGTATAAAATTGTTAAAGTTAAGAAGATAGAGAAAAAAGCAAGTTTTAAAAAGGTTGTTGTTCCTGCTGAATATATTACTATAAGAACAGAGAGGGAAAGAACCAAAGGGTTTGCTAAATGGGTACCAATGGTTTGTGAATCTATGATGACTCCAAAGTTGATTAGAAAAATTCAAAGAGCATTAAAGTTTCAAGGCTTCTATAATGGTATAGTTGATGGTCGAAAAAGTTTAGAGCTTAAAAAAGCAATTAGGGCATATCAAAGAGCAAAAGGTTTAACTGTGACAAATAAAATATCTATAGAGACAATGAAGGCTTTAAAAATATATTAATACCATTTATTTTTTAGCTTTAGCTCTATTGATATTTCTCAAATGCTCTTGATATGAACTTGTAAAGTCATGTACCCCAGACCTGTTTTTCATAAAATAGAGATAGTCTGTCTCTTTAGGTTTAAGTGCTGCTAAAATAGCCTCTTTAGATACAGAGCAGACAGGATATGGTGGTAAACCTCTATGGAGATAGGTATTAAATCTACTCTTATCTGTTTTTATACGTTTTGGAGTTACTTTTATATGAGAGTACTTTCCATAGTTAAGTGTACCATCCATCTGAAGAGCCATACCAATTTTTAAGCGATTATATATTACTGAAGCAATAATAGGCATCTCCTCTTTGTTTGCTGCCTCTTTTTGAATAATAGAAGCAATGGTTAAAACTCTATTCCACTCCTTTTTATCATATCTCTTTAAATATTTTTTAGCCATCTTTTCATACTCTATTTCACTCTGTTTAACTAAAATCTCTATTACTCTTTTCTCATCTATATCTTTAGGTATATGGTAGGTCTCAGGAATAACTCCAGCCTCTTTATAGCTAGAGAGTTCATCATAAGCTTTATTAAGTTTTTTTACATCTAAAGCATGATTTTTAGCTAACTCCTCTAAAAATATAACTTTTGTCTCTCCTGGTATCAATGTAACAACATTGATGGCCTCTTTGGCTGAACTTAGTTTTCTTAAAAAAGCAAAACGGCTCATCTTCTCTCCTCCAATAAGAAGAGTACCGCTTTTAGGAGGGTCTAGTAGATAAGCTAAAAGGTATGTATCAAGAGTAGTTAATTTGTACCCCTGTTTTTTTAAGTGTTCAACAACCTTAGTAATAGAGCCTTGAGGCAATACAACAGTTTTAGTTGTTTTGATAGGTAAAGAGAAGTAGAATATAAGTGAGATTAATATAAATATACTTAGTTTTAATACAAATGAGATAAATTTCATAGTCAATTATACTCATTTAGTTTTTGAAATAAGCTTATTTTATAAGAGTACTTTTTATATCTTCTAATAGTTGTAAGTATGCTTTTTGCATTGATTCCATCATATCATCAATCTTTGTTCCTGTAGCTACTTTAGTAGAGAATAGTTTATCTATAGACTCTTTAGTATTATAGTTATATATTTTGTATGTAGCATCGAGATAAATATTATTTTTATATGCAATAAACCTTTTAATATCTACCTCTACTCTCTTATTTGGATTTCTATTTGCATTCCATGGATATAGGTGAACATTTGGGTTATTTAGAGACTTTTGAAGATAGCTAATAAGAATATTAGTTAATCTCTTTTTCATAGGCGTTAGCCACTGTGCTTTGTCTAGTAGTTCAACTCTATATGGGGTAATTTGTCTAACTAGAACTTGGTCTTGTAGATATTTAGGTACATTTACAGTAGCTACATCAATAGGTTTTGTGTAGGTAGTACTCTGAGTAA
>JALWNF010000189.1 GCA_026995985.1 Campylobacteraceae bacterium | reverse complement strand
ACTCTTGTGCTTTTTCATAGAAATTATCAATATCATTATCTATAGATATTTGTTGAGAAGCCTTAACTTTAGCTACTTCCTCTTTTGCTTGGATTGAGGTAAAAACTACTGCCCCAAAAACAAATGCCAATAGCAAAGTATTTTTCATTTTCTATTTTCCTTAAATTTTTAGCGAATTATAACAAATTATCTCTTTGCTATCATAAGAAAAACAGTAAATTCCTTGTGAGGCTTCTTAATAGTACTTGCCAACTCAAACTCTACCTCTTTAAACCCAACCTCTTTTGCTATCTGCTTCAACATCTCTCGCTCAAATCCAAAATGAAATACCCCTGTATTATCTGAATGAAAACTACCATCTTCGCTATCTAAATCTGCAATAGCAATAAAACCACCCTCTTCTAACATATTGTAAAACTTTCTAAAGAGTGCCTTTTGGTCTTCTATATGATGAATAGTCATAGAGGAGATAACTCCATCAAACTTCTCATTGAGTGTTGTAGTACTCAAATCTACCTCTCTAACTTCTGTTTTACACTCAAACTCAGAGGCTTTCTCTCTAAACTTCTCTAGCATAGATGGAGAGTTGTCTACCATAACTATTGTATCTACATAAGGAGCAATAAAATAGCTCAATAGCCCTGTTCCTGCTCCAAAATCCATTAGTCTCATTGTTGGTTTTAGCTCAATATTTTTCTGAATACTCTTTGCAATACTCTTTGCATTTTTAACACGCTTGGAGTTCATATCCCATGATTTTGACTTATGTGCAAATAGGTCTCTACTCATAATTTTCCTTAATTTTTTTGAAGTATAACTAAAAAATAACACTTTTTCCACAATTTAATATTAAACTACTTAAAAGGAGGAGACATTATGAATAGAGCTATTGTGGCATCTGCTATACACCTAATTAATAAAAATGGGTTACATTCACTATCTTTAGAAGATATTGCCTCAAGCATAGGAGTATCAAACAAAAAGATTAAAGCCTACTTTAAAACAAAAAGCTCACTTATAGAGCATCTTTTAGAGCAACACCTAGAGGCTATGGAGTCACATCTTAGTAAAAACCAAACCAATACTCTCTACACTATACTTACTACATTAACACAAAAGAGTCTTGTTAGCCAAGAGGAGCAGGAGTATCTACCTCGTCTATCAGAGGCTTTTCTTCCTTATGTAGACTCTGTTGAACTTAAAGATAAATACAAAAAATTTTATAGCAAACTCCATCAATTTTATATGGAAGATTTAGAAAGACGTATAAAAAATGGTGAACTTAATGAGGAGCTTGATACCTATAGTTTATCAACTATGTTAGTTAGTGTGGTTGATAGTAATATTTTACATAATGGTTATTTTAAAGAGAGAGTATCAAAAGAGTTTTATATAGAAAAATTTTTACATATCTATTTTAAAATAGCACAACACTATATTGATATATATAGAACCTATCTAAATAAAATAGATTTAACAAATATTTTTCAACGATATAGATATATGTAGGGGCAACCTCCGTGTCTGCCCTCTATTTTTCAAACATATCAAACATGGGGCAGACACGGAGGTCGCCCCTACCATTTTATGAATCTTCACTCTCTTTTAGGTGTGCCATTCTTGACTCCATACCATTCTCTTTTTCAAAAGCAACAATAATCTCTTGAACTGTGTCACCCTCTATTACTTCTACATCTAAAAGAACAGCAGCCATCTTTTCAATCGCTCCATCATACTCACGTAGTGTCTTTTTGACATACTCATAACGCGCATCAAGAGTACTCTTAATACTCTGGTCAATCTTTTGAGCCATCTCTTCACTATAGTCATTTGAGACCATTCCTCCACCAAGGAATGAACTTTGAGTTCGTGAGAGAACCATAAGCCCTGCAACATCACTCATACCATAGACAGAAATCATATCTTTTAAAATAGCTGTAGCACGGTCAAGGTCATTTCCTGCACCTGTTGAGATTTCACCCAAAAAGACCTCTTCTGCTGCACGTCCACCTAAAAGTACATCTATCTCTGCCATTAACTCATATTTACGCTTTAAGAAACGGTCTTCATCATCTGGTAGGTGTAGTGTATAGCCCAATGCACCTAAACCTCTAGGAATAATAGAGACCTTTGTAACTCTAGTCGCCCCTTTTGTAAGCTCTGCCATAAGGGCATGACCACTCTCATGGTAAGCGACAATATTCTTCTCAATATCAGAAATTTTTCGGTTTTTACGCTCTAGTCCAACAAATGCACGTTCAATAGCTTCAAGAAGTTCTGCCTGTTCTATCTTCTTTTTGTTTCTACGACCAGAAAGAAGTGCAGCTTCATTGATAATATTTGCTAAGTCTGCTCCTGCCATTCCTGCTGTCTGTTTAGCTACAACCTCTAAATCAACATCATCATCTAACTTAACATCTTTAGAGTGTACCTTTAAAATAGCCAAACGCCCTGCAAAGTCTGGTTTATCTACAAGTACTTGTCTGTCAAAACGCCCTGCTCTTAGCAACGCGGCATCAAGGGTTTCAGGTCGGTTAGTAGCTGCAAGAACAATAACAGGTGTATCAGTTCCAAAACCATCCATCTCTGCAAGGAGTTGGTTAAGTGTCTGCTCTTGCTCTGAGTGTCCACCCATCTGTGCATTACTTGCACGACTCTTACCAATAGCATCAATCTCATCAATAAATATAATCGAAGGTGCTACCTTTTTTGCCTGTTCAAAAAGGTCACGCACACGACTAGCACCAACCCCTACAAACATCTCCATAAAGCTTGAACCACTAACAGAGAAGAAAGGAACTTCTGCCTCACCTGCTACAGCTTTTGCTAAAAGAGTTTTACCTGTACCTGGA
>JALWNF010000188.1 GCA_026995985.1 Campylobacteraceae bacterium | reverse complement strand
GTTGCATCAATAATTCTTAATTTTTTAATAGCATTATAGCCAAAGATGTTATAAATTATAATGTTAATTTTAATTAAGTAGTAATTTTAGAAACTTTTCAGATAGATAACATAGGTAGAGAATCTACCTACTAAATAAAGAGACAACAGATTAAACTGTTATTATTTCCTTTTGATTATAAATTTTCTATCTATAAAAAAATAGAAATTTGAATCAAAACAGAGAAGAACTATACTCTATACTGATTAAATATCTATAAGAGCTATTGATTCTTTAGCTCTTTTTTATTTTCATGTATAGAGTGAAGAGTTGCAACAAGAATAAACATTGCTCCTACACCTCCTACAATAATTTCACTAACATCTTTTATAAAAATCTTTACTAGCATAATAATAGATAAAATAAAAATAGCATAATGTGCACCATGTTCTAAGTAACGATATACCGCTAGAGTCTTCTCTTTCAACATATAGAGTGTTAAAGAACGAACAAACATAGCACCTATACCTAAACCTAGCATAATAATAAATATATCAGAACTTAAAGCAAAAGCACCTATAACACCATCAAAACTAAATGATGCATCAAGAACTTCTAAATATAGAAATCCCATAACTCCATTTCGTACACCATTTATATTTAGTATATCATCTAATGATGATATAATTGAGTATAGCAACACTCCTAAAAAGTAGGCTAAAGCAATCTTATAATCATGAGATAAGTAAATAAGTACTAAACCAACAATAGTTGTAATAATCATATTAATACTAGAGAGTTTTCCCATTTTATCAACAATATTACTCTTCTCTATAATATGAATCCACTTCTCCTCTCGGTCATTATCAAATATAAAACTTAAAAAGACCATTAGTAAAAATGATGCACCAAATGCAAAAATCAATTTTTCAACAGATGTTAATGTGATTTCATACTTATGAGGGTCATAGACTGCCATATTAAAAGTATCTATTAGCCCTGAACCACTAGCTATAGCAACTATAATAATTGGAAAGAGAAACCTCATACCAAAAACAGCTATAGGGATACCAAAAGTAATAAAACGCTGTTGCCATTTTGACTCCATAGTCTCTAAGATTTTTGCATTTACTACTGCATTATCAAATGAGAGAGAAACCTCTAATATAGCTAATAGAGCAACTATATATAAAGCATTCAGACCACCTATATAGTATCCTAATACTAAACCTACTACTGCAAAAACAATAGAACTTCTAAAATCTTTCAAAACAATCTCCTCAATGTTTAAATTTATGGTTAAAAGTTTAATATAAGTAAAAAAATTTCTCAATAAAACTTTTTAAAACTTTTTAAAACTTTTTTTATAGATTAAATATCTCCCTATTTTTCGTTATTTATACTTTACTAAACTACATAAAGAATATTTTATAATTAACTTTTATCTTGTATAATTGTTATAAAAACTTTTTCAACTTTTAAAAAAGGGTTAAAATGAATACTTTTTCTCAGAAGCTAAGGGCAATTTATGTGCAACTTGCAAATGAAAACATAGATAACTTTACAGAGATGCTTATTGATTATAGTAAATATAATAGAGATAAATTTGATATGGCTTCTGAGGCTGAATGCAAAGAGCAGTTCTTTTCAAATAGAAAAACTGTACTAAGACGTTGGCTAAATAGAGGAACAACTTGTACAGCAGATTTTCAAAAAAGTTTCTCTAATTACAACTTATCAAAATTACATATTAAAGGTAATCCACTTTTTAAGTTATCAGACTTTACTAAAGATGATAACTTAGACTATTTTGAACAACAGATTGAGAAATATTTAAAATATCAACGACGTGTTCAAGTAAGTGTAGATTACAAATATATCTATAGCTTTTCTACTCTTACTCAAACTATTAACTACTATGAAGTTATTGCGTGGGAAAAAGACTCTAACGGGGAGACTTCTCTTTTATTAGAAAAAAATACTCAACAATTTAAAGCAAGGTTTCAACTTTTCGACAACAATCTATTTATAACTATTCACAAAAAAGATAATCAACTATATATGCTATTTCATGATAATCAAGATAAGAGTTCTACTTATATTACAGGTATGAGTATGGGGTATTTAGAGAGTGACAATAAAGTACCTATGTCAAAAAAGGTTATCTTCTCAAAAGAGCTTCTAAAAAATAAAGAGCTTGAGTTCATGTTAAATGAAACAGAAACTCTTTTAGCTGTTGAAAATAGGTTTAGTACAAATTTAGAACTCTTTCAAGTAAACCATTTTGTAAAATATGTAAACAAGCTTAAAAACTACTCTAAATTTTTTAGACGTTTACGTAAAACATCTTATAAAGAATTTTTCTATTACCGTTTAGCCTTTAGTGAATTTTATGCTATTAAACAACTCTTTAAACGTGTTTCAAAAAAAGAGAGTTACTATATTATAGATTTTCAAAGAGCCTTTTTAGAACTAATTAAAACAGTTGAAAGCATTGGTAATACCAAATTACAAGTTGTTATGCAACTTAATGAAGATAGTCCATTTTTAAAGTCTAGTTATAGAGATTTAGAGATAAGAAGTCATTTTTTAAATCTCTACCAAGACTATAATGTTAAAGTAACTATTATTTTTGTTATTGATTCAGAAGAAGAGCTTAATACCCATAAGAAATACCTTTTTTCTGAAATGATTGAAAATAGTATAGAGGTTCGAACAATTATTAAAAAGAGTATTATTCATGATGTCAATAGCTTGGATTTCTCCTTTATTCATCTACATGATAAGCGTGATTTTGTCTTAGCAGACCCTATACGAGATAGCAAAAATGTTTACAAAATATATACCAATGAACTTACAATGGATGAGTATAGAACAGACTATGAAAGGTTTATAAACATAAGTAAAGTCTATAAT
>JALWNF010000187.1 GCA_026995985.1 Campylobacteraceae bacterium | reverse complement strand
GGTATTACGTATCTTTTTATGATAACTCTGTATTTTTGTACCATTGGTCGTTTTTTTATCTTTTATATCAAGTACATTCAATACTTCTCTATTGACTATAAATACATAACCCTTATCATTAGAGCTCTCTAAACTCCACTCTTGATGGTCATTTTTAGTACGTCTCTTTTTTGCCATAACTACTTTAGCTCCATCGTTAGAGTCTCTATTTTTAACCTCTATAACTCTCTTTGTAGCAATATTTTCTATAAAGAAGAACTCCTTTTGTTTATTGGCTTTTGTAAATCGCCATAGCTGATTTGGGTTGTTTTTATCTGCCTCTTCAACAATTACCTCATCTTTATCATTAAAACTAATAGCTACATTGCCAAGTTTAGAGATAATCATAATAGCACCTTTTGTCTCTATTGGCTCCTCTTTTTTAGGTTCTGTTTTAGTTCTTTTTTTACTACTTTTACGTTTATAAATAACAAATATAGTCAATAAAAAGAGTATAGTCTTTCCTATTGGACCAGAGAGAAAATCAAATATAAATGAGTACTTTTTAGATAGCTCCTCTTTTACCTCATTAAAGTTGGTAGATGGCTCACTGCTCTCTTCTTTGGTGGTATCTCCTAACTGTTTCATTTTATGATAGTTAGTAATATACATATTCTCATCACCCTGAAGCTCTTTTACAATCTGATTTTTCCTCTTCTCCCAGCTATCAACAGGGTCAAGATTGTTCCATGCAATAAACATCTTCTCTTGAGTATGGCTAATACGTAGTCCATAACGGTCACGCATGTAGAAGTAGGTTCGGGCTATATCTCCACGAACTTCTGCTCTAGGTTCAGCTCTTTTATCTGAAAAGGCTATCTCCATATCTACTTTTCCATAGAGACGCTCCTCTCCCTCTATCATGCCATATTTGAAGTTACTTCTATCTCCATTTATCTCTCCTATGGCAGGGACAAGGTTATGCATGTCAGCTTCCATCTGTCTGAACTTACTATTTTGGTTTCGACAAGTCATTCGCCCACCATTTTGCCAACAGTGTAGCTGATGCCCAAAGTGCCAAGCAGGAACAATATGCTCCCACTCTATTCGTTTTGAGCGATTTTTGTTTTTACGGTAGTGAAAGCCACAAGTTTTATGTATTGGAATAAGCTTTTTCTCTTTTATAATATAGTCACAATTTGAGTAGAATGCCTTTTGGTGCTCAGGGTAGATTTTAGTGGCTAGAAGTCGTTTAGACTTTCCAAAAGAGTAGCGTTCTGTTTTTGCTCCAAAGATTTCATCATCAATGGTAGCTACATCTTCACCATACAAGTCACCATCTTGCTCCATGTAATACTCTTTGCCATTGACTATAATCTTTTTGAGTAGCTCTCCTGCTTGTGAGTTAAAAAATGCATTAACATCATTGGCACTAAAGAACTGTTGTGGTTCATAGTTTTCATAATCCTCTTGGGCAAAGAGTGTTAAAAGTGTTAAAGTAGAGAGTAAAATAAAAAAATAGAGTGCTTTCATATTATTTCCTTTTGCGTAGTATACTAAAATTTTTATTTCAATTTCAATTTTTTCTAATACAATATCGCTTTAAAATATATGATATGAGGATAAAATATGAAAAAGATAATTACCATAGCTCTGTTGGCAACACTACCAATGACACTAATAGCAAAAAACCCAAAAGTATATAAAGAGGCAACTAAAAACTGTCCAGCTTTTAATGACATGAAACATCGAAACAACACAAACAGTGTACACTTAAAAGTTGGAGACTCCTACAGAATCCTACAAGAGAGAAAAGGGCAGATTTTGACCCTAATAGAGGGTGAACACATTGCTCAACGCTGGGTTGACAAAGAGTGTTTTGAAGATAGCAAAAAGGTAGAAAAAAAAGAGCCAATAAGAGCTTCTAAAGCATCTAAACAGAACCTTTTAGCTCTAAGTTGGCAAAATGCTTTCTGTCAAACCCACCAATACAAAAAAGAGTGTAGGTCAATGGATTCTAAATCTTTTGGAGCTTTTGAGTTTGTTCTACATGGTCTTTGGCCTCAACCAAGAAACAATCAGTACTGTAACGTTAGTAAAAAGCAAATAGGTGCAGACAAAAATAAGCAGTGGTATAGGCTTGATAAGCTAGATTTAAACTCAACCATAAGAGAGGAGCTCTCTAAGTATATGCCAGGCTATAGCTCTAATCTTCATCGTCATGAGTGGGTAAAACATGGAACTTGTTATGGAACTTCTGCAAATGAGTACTACAATGATGCAATATCTTTGTTAAAACAGGTAAATAGCTCAAAGGTACAGAAGTATTTTAAAGACAATATAGGAAAGGTAGTAACTCTAAAAGAGATAAGAAAACTCTTTGATGAAGAGTTTGGTAATGGTGCAGGAAGACATGTAACTATGAACTGTAAAGGTGGACTTGTAACTGAGCTATGGCTACATCTTGGAAGTGGTTCAAATAGGTTATCAGAACTATTTAAAAATGGTGCAACACCTAAAAGCCGTTGTCAAAAAGGGCGTGTAGATGGTGTAGGGTTTTAATTAATATATGGTGCGTTTATAACGCACTAAATGTTATTTTCTCTCTATGCTACAACAGCACAAAGCTCATCTAACTCTTTCATAGAGATAATCTTTAACTCAATATCTCTACCTACAATACGTTCACAATGAACAATAGCATCTCTAAAGGTATTTGTATCACTATCTTTAGCACAGACTAAAATATCTGCACCAGAGTCAAGAGCATCTAAGAGCATCTTTCCTGCTTTAGTGTGAGCCATCTCAAAGTTTGTCTCCATAAGAGTCTGTCCTGCAAGTTTAGTTGCCATATCAAAATTTATAAACCTAGCTCCTGCACTCTCTATCTTCTCTTTTGTCTCTACAATTAAATCGTTAGAGTTTTTATCTCCAATATATAGAGCGATATTTTGACCCTCTATAGACTCAACCTCATGTCTCTTCTTTTTAAATGAAATCTTTTCACATATTGAAGTAGTGTTTTTTATCTTAACCATACTCTTTAGTCGATTAATAGTATCAGAGTGGTCTTCTCCTTTAAAGATATTGTTCTCATACTCACAACACCCAATTCCATTAAACTCATCAGAGATAGCCTCTAAGATAGCCTCTTTATGCTCTGAACCATTACTAATCATACGGTCAGCTAAGAGTAATATAGCATCACCAATATATTGACGGTTATAGTTGCTTGTCTCAGAGGCATAATGAACACTATAGAGTCTCTCATAGTAGGCTCTGTCTTCCTCTGATGCATAGGGAGCAAGTAGCTCAAAACTCTCCATAAAATCATCATCATTTAAAATTAGACCATTATTAGAGCGGTAAGAGTTTGCAGGATCAATCTGTAGCTCTCTTCCCATAGCATCAACTATATCAGTTATTAGAGTTTCAGCAGTAGTTACCTGGTTATTGACTCTTAAGATAATATTTTTATTAGGAAATGAAAAATTAGGATTTTCTGTTTTTATTCTATGAAGTACATCAAGAAGTGTTGCATCTTTATCTATCTTAATAGAGAAGTTTTTATAGTATGGTAGGTAGTCAGTAGCTGAGTTAAAAAAGAAAGCTCTAACTTTTAAGTTTAAAATATTTTCAAATGGCATAGTTCTTCCTATAAAATTGAAGTTATTATTTATAGTTAACCATAGATGAGGTTAATTGGGAGAAAAAATAGTTATTTAGAATTTAAAAATATATTAGATGTGTTTTGGGGTAACAGATTTTATGTGGTGTGACAGTAGAGTCACACCAATTAAAATTAAGCTCTTTTAGCCTCAGAAAAAATATGTGTAGCCTTTTGAACATGAAAGTTAAGTCCAATCTCTTTTTCACTACAGCCAAGAGCAAGAGCAACCATCTGTGGCATATGTAGAACAGGAAGCTCTATATCTCTACCAATTACCTTACCAACACTATCTTGGTATGTATCCATCTTTAAGTGACAAAGAGGACATGGTGTTACCATAAGGTCAGCGTTATTGTCAATAGCATCTACCATAGCATTTCCTGCTAAGACTTCAGAGGTGTGGTTAGCTTGAAGCTCTACGTGGAAACCACAACACTTATTTTTGTGGTCATAATCTACAGGTTTACCCTCTAGTGCATCAATAAGGCTATCTAGTGAAGTAGGTTTGTATGGATTTTCGCCCCCATTGCTTGAGCTATGTAGTTCACTTGGGCGAATATTATGACAACCATAAAAAGGTGCAATATTGAACGCTGAAAGTGGTGTTGTTACCTTCTCTCTAATATTCTCTAGCCCATAATCATCAATAAGTGCATATAAGAAGTGTTTAATCTGGGAAGTACCTTTATACTCTAAACCAACCTCTGCTAGTTTTTCGTTAACTCTTGCTTTTAGCTCTGGGTTGGTATCTAGTGCATGTTTGGTCATAGCAGAGTTGAGTTGACAAGTGTTACAGATAGTAATCATAGTTAGACCTAACTTCTCTGCATAACAGATGTTTCTTGCATTTAGAACATGTGCTAAAAACTCATCAAAATCTTGTAGGTGAGAAGCTCCACAACATGAAGCCTCCTCTAAGATAGTAATTTTGATACCTAACTTATCAGCTACTGCAAGTGTAGATGACAATAACTCTGGTGTTGACTGTTTTGCTGTACACCCAGTAAAGAGTGCATAGTGTAATTGTTTGCTCATCATTTTCTCCTTACAGCTTATGAGTTTGTGAAATCTTAATTAATTTTTTAACTTCATCTAAATTTTTGATTTTTGGAATAGAGTTAATAAATGGAATTCCAGAGTGCCAATGTATCTTACCTGATTTCATCATCTTCATAGCTGTTTTTAGATGCTTATACATACCTAAATAGCCTTCAGAATAGGTAACAATATCAGCCTCATCAAGGTAACCATATCTCTTCATACCACGTAAGAACCCTTCAGCATGACGTGTTGCAACATTGTTTGGTGCTACTTTGTGTTCAAACTGTAGGTTGTGGAGTTTTGTAATCTTCTCAATAGGGTTAATCTCTTTTGGACACGCCTCTGCACACTCATAACACTTCACACAGTCCCAAACACCTGAACCACTCTGAGCTGTAATTTTTAAACGCTCTTTTGTAGCCTCATCTCTTGTATCAACAGTAAATCGATAAGCGGCATTAAGTGCAGCAGGTCCTAAGTAGTCAGGGTTTGCCTCTAATGCAGGACAAGAGTAGTGACATGCACCACACTGAATACATAAGTCAGAGTCTAAAAACTTATTAAACTCTTCAATGCTCTGTTTTGTTTCATGCTCTGGGTGTGGGTCGACATCTGCAACAACATAAGGTTTAACAGCAGCGTGTTTCTCCCAAAAATCACTCTTGTCAATAATCATATCTTTAACAGCTCGTTTAGTGGAACTTGGTTCAAAGACAAGTTCATTGTTAAATAGGTCAAGAAGCTCCATAGCATTTTGTTTACAAGCAAGTGTAGCTTTACCATTTACCTTAATAGCACATGCCCCACAGATACCATGACGGCAAGAGCGACGGTAAGAGAATGAACCATCATGCTCCCACTTAATTCTGTTTAAAAGGTCAAGAATTAGCTCATCTTTTCCTACCTCCATTGTATAGCTTCTATACGATGGAAGATAGTCTGTCTCGGCATTAAATCTAAACGCTTTTATTGTTACTTTTCTGGTTTGACCAGCTTTTGTTTCACTCATCTTGACCTCCTTAGTATTTTCTTTCCATTGGTTCAAACTTGTCTATTACAACATCTCCCCACTCATGTGACATATTGTAGTCTTTATCCATATATGCATAGGTGTGTTTTAAGAATTTCTCATCATCTCTTGTAGGGAAATCTTCACGATAGTGACCACCGCGACTCTCTTCACGAATTAATGCACCATATACAATAAATTTAGAGAACTCTAACATGTGACCAAGCTCTGTAGCCTCTTGTAGGTCCGTGTTAAATGTTTTAGATTTATCATCAATACGAATATCTTTAAAACGTACTAAAAGCTCATCAATAAGTTTAAGTTGACGCTCTAGCGACTCTTTACTTCTAAAGACACCAGCATCGGCAGTCATTCCATTTTGTAGTTCCTCTCTAAGTTTTGCTACACGCTCTTTACCATTAGAGGTTAGTAATCTGTTCATCTCCTCAAGTGTATTTTTAGCATCAGCCTCTGTTGCTGGACGTAACTCAATACCCTCATCAAGGGCTTTAACCATATTTTCACCTGCATGACGACCAAAGAAGAGTGCTTCAAGAAGAGAGTTGGCCCCAAGTCTATTTGCCCCATGGACAGATACACAAGAGCACTCTCCAGCAGCGTAGAAGCCCTCTACTACATCACCTTTGGCATTTTTTTGTACTTGACAGTTAATATTAGTTGGAATACCACCCATAGAGTAGTGTGCAGTAGCTGAAATGTGAATTGGCTCTTTTAACATATCTTGTCCTTGGAAAGCAATGGCAAGTTCACGAAGCTCTGGAAGACGAGTTAAGATAATCTCTGGGTCAAGGTGAGTTAGGTCAATGTTAACTGATTGACCATCTTTTCCAACACCACGCCCTTGACGAACCTCTTCCATAATAGCACGACTTACAACATCACGAGAGGCAAGTTCCATTGCATTTGGAGCATATTTCTCCATAAAACGTTCACCCTTGGAGTTATAGAGCCTACCTCCCTCACCACGAGCAGCTTCAGAGATGAGAATACCAGAACCACCTAGTCCACTTGGGTGGAACTGAACAAACTCCATATCTTCAAGTGGAAGACCATGACGTGCAACAATAGAGAGTGAATCTCCTGTATTTGCATGGGCATTAGAGTTAAATCTATAGGCTCTTGCATGTCCACCTGTAGCAAACATTGTTACTTTTGCATTAAAGATAGCAGGTTCAGAGGTTCTTAGGTCATAAGCAACTACGCCTGAGACCTTTCCATCTTTATAGATAAGGTCAGAGCAGTACCACTCATCAAATACCTCTATACCTGCTCTAAATGCCTGTTCATATATAGCTTGAAGAACAGCTAATCCTGTTCTGTCTTTTGCGTAACAAGCTCTTGGCTTACTCTGCCCACCAAAAGGTCTTATAGCAATATTCCCATCTTCATCTCTTGAAAATACTGCCCCCATTCTCTCTGCCCAACGAATAGTCTCTGGAGCTTTACTACACATAAGCTCAACACAATCTTGGTCTGCAAGGTAGTCAGACCCCTTTACTGTATCAAACTCATGAAGCTCTGTGCTGTCCTCTTTTCCTAAAGCAGCATTAATACCACCTTGAGCTGCTCCTGAGTGGCTTCTTAATGGATGTAGTTTTGTAATTACAGCTGTCTTTTTACCAGCTTCTGTTAGCTCTTTTGCTGCTGCTAAACCAGCAAGACCAGCTCCAACAATTACTGCATCATATTCATGTATCGTAATGCCCATGCTGTGTGTTCCTTTTAAGTTAAGAATTTGCAACGATTATAGCTTAGAGGGGTGTAATGTGTGTTGATTGTGGGTATTATAGAGTATTTGAATTTTATTATGTTACAATTTTTCCACGATTGATAAGAATGTAAAATAATTGTTATAACACAAGATTAAAGTGTAGATTTCTCTACACTCTATTTCCCAAAAAATTTATAAAAGAAGTTAGGAATTAGTTTTAAAGGAGCTCTTGTTAAAGCAAGATTTCCTTTAGCTATATCTTTTGTTAGTGTAGTTCCTGCTGCTATCATTACGTCATCTTCTATAGTAACAGGAGCAATAAGCTGTGAGTCTGAACCAACAAAGACATTTTTTCCAATAGTAGTTTTATACTTGTTTTTACCATCATAGTTACAAGTAATAACTCCTGCTCCAATATTTGAGCCTTCATCTATGGTGCTGTCACCAAGATAGGCTAAGTGACCTGCCTTTACTCCATTAAGAGTTGATTTTTTAACCTCTACAAAGTTTCCTACATGTGTATCTTTTAGGTGAGAAAGAGGGCGAATGCGTCCCATTGGTCCTACATCTGAATCTTCAATGATGGAGTCTTCTATAACAGAGTAGCTTTTAATATGTGCATTTATGAGCTTTGAAGCCCCTAAGATGGTTACTCCATTCTCTAAGATACACTCACCCTCAAAGGTAGCACGACAATCAATATAGATAGTATCTGGAAAACGCATAATAACCCCAGACTCCATAAGCTCTTTTTTAATGCGATTTTGCATAATAATTTCAGCATTTGCAAGGTCAAACTTGGAGTTAACTCCTTTAAACTCCTCCTCTTTTACATATATTGGGCGTACCGTTTTACCTTCATCTACAGCCATTTTAATAATATCTGTTAGGTAGTACTCCTCTTGAGCATTGTTATTTGAGAGTAGAGGAATATAACGGTTTAGAAGCTCTGTCTTTACGCAGTATATTCCTGCATTAACTGTTTTTGTATTTAGCTGTTCTTCATTGCAATCTTTCTGCTCAACAATCTCTTTTACTTCACCATCTTCAATAATAACACGACCGTAACCATAAGGGTTATCAAGCTCAATAACAGACATATTTATATCTGCATCTCCCTCTGTTAAAGCCAAGAGAGAATCTTGGGTAATAAGAGGCATATCACCATTTAAGATAAGAGTCTTTTTATATTTGGTCTCTACACCTTTCATAGCTCCACCTGTTCCTGGGAACTGCTCGGCATCTTGCATATGAAAGTTAATATTTGAGTACTCAGCCTCTATTGCTTTTTGAACACGCCCAGCTTGGTGGTAGAGTACAACTGTAATATCATTTGAGAGTTTTTGTGCTGCATCAATAGTATGAGAGAGCATTGATTTACCAGAGATAGTATGAAGAACTTTAGGAGTAGAAGATTTCATTCTACTCCCTTTACCTGCTGCTAAAATAACGATACTAATAGACATATTGGAAACCTTATGTTAATAAAATATTATTTTTTGTGATTATATCTAAGGTGGAGTAAAAATATAGTATACTTTTGGAAAAAATGAGGTAGTAGAGTGAAAAAAGTAGGTATTAGATTTTTACACCATATTGAGTATGAGCCATTTGAGTCTTTTCAGTATCTACTAGATTATGATTTTGACTATTTTGATTTGGAAGAGGCTATTGAAAAGGGTGAGATTTTAGAGCTTGATTTAGAAGAAGATAAAGAGGATAGGGCAGAAGATATAGAGGTCTTAAATGAGTTGTTGAAAGAGTTTGACAAGCAGGGTATAGAGTATGAGCTTTTTGTTTTTGATAATGGGTGGAGAAGAGAGGATTTAAAGAATATATCTTAATTTGTGTAGAGGTCAAGATGTTCTATTCTTGACCTACACAAATTACCCCTCTCCACGAATCTGATAGGTAATATCCCCTGCACCAAAAGCAACAATCAAATCTTCACGATACTCTTGAATAATATTGTTATCTTTAATAACCTGTACTACACCATCTTTTCGTGTGACTCTGTCTGCCATGTGTAATCTATAGCGTGAAAATGCCCCTTTTAGGTCAATGTCTACTTCAATCTCTCCTGCTGACCAGATAGGTAAAATAACCAACTCATCAACCCCCTCAAAACACTCTACAAAGCCTTGTAGATTGTCTAATGTTCTACTATATTTATGAGGTTGCCAAATGACATAGAGCTTATTAAAACCTCTTAGCTCTTGATAGTATTTAAGAGACTTTATTGTTGCTCTTATCTCTGTTGGGTGGTGACCATAGTCATCTATGACTACACAATTTTCACTATTTTGAATAATATCAAAACGTTTTTTAATTCCTTTATAGTGTAAGAGATTTTTACGAATATCTTCAATAGTCTTTCCTATCTCTAACGCACCTAAGATAGCCAATGAAGCATCAAGAGCAATATGCTCTCCAAATCCAAAGACTTCAAACTCTCCAAACTCTTTAAGTCTAAACTTTGTATGAGGCTCTCCATTAACTAAGACAAACTCTATGTTGCTAATGTCTCTGCTTGGGTAGAGTTTAACAGAGTCCATCTCTAGAGAGGCTAAAAACTCATCTTCGGCATTAATTACACGAATTTTTGCGAGGTTTAGGAAGTTTCTGTATGCATTGTAGAAACGCTCCTCATTATACTCATAGTACTCCATATGTTCAGGCTCTACATTAGTAACTATGGCAAGGTATGGGTTAGAGTTTAAAAAGCTCTCATCGCTCTCATCTGCTTCAAAAACCACCCTATTGTTGTCTGCATGGCGAACATTTGAGCCAAACTCTTTAGATATAGCCCCAATAAGTGCATTGGAGTCGGGAATGAGTGAAGATAGCATAGCTGAAGTTGTACTTTTACCATGAGCTCCACCCACAGCATATACCTCTTTGTCTCCTAAGATAGTTTTGAGTGACTCTTTTCTTGAAAGGAGTTCAATTCCAAGCTCTTTAGCACGTTGATACTCTGGATTGTTTGGTCTAACAGCTGCTGAGTAGATGACTCTCTCAGCTCCCTCAACAGCATCTGCATGATGAGGTATTGTAATCTTTGCTCCAAAGTTTAAAGCTAAATCATTTGTAATCTCTGTCTGTTTAATGTCTGAGCCTGAAATTTGGTCTCCATCGTTTGCTAAAAATTTTGCTAAGGCTGAAAGTCCAATACCTCCAATACCTATAAAGTGTATTTTCATAAATCTACCGCTTTCTTAAAAAAATTATTATATATGAAATAGTATCACACTTTTTATGTTTTTTTTATTACTTTAAAAAGATAGTTAAGAGAAGAAAATAAAAAGGCTTCCACCTTAAAAAGGTGGAAAGGAGTAAATAAATTTTTAGAGATTAAAAGTTGTATCTTGTCCATATACGGATAATATTATTAGTATCTTCTGTAGCTGTTCCTGAGCCATCTTTAGCAAAAATTTTATTATCAGCTTTTTGCATAACATAAGCAGCAAATACATTAGTACCGAGTAATTTTGTTTTATAGATAAGGTCTAATTCGTTGTAATCATTTTTAGTAGATGAGTTGTCTGTAGTTAAATCGTACTTAGCAATAAGTTTACCATTACCTAGAGGCATATTTGCTCCAAGAACAAAGGTGTCATTGTCATGTGAAATAAAGTTTTGATTCCCAATCATTTGTGTATAGAGTGGAGTTTTTACCCCTGTTCCAACATTTTGAAGACTTAATGTACCACTTCCTACTTTTGAATAAGCTAATGAGAGATTTACCCCATTTGTTTTTGCACTAATCTTAGCACCAACAGCCTTTGTATCATTTAATCCATCTGGGTTTAATTGTCCACCCTGAAGTCCTACTTTTACAGGTAGTTGAGCTAATGTATTTAAATCAGATTTAGCATCTAACCAAAATGCATCTACGTGAGGTGTTGCACCAGAAGGAATACCATAATAGCTACCTGTTAATGTTAATCCTTTTACACTTTTATTTTGAGCAGTTAACATATAAGCACCACTATCTGGTCTTACTGAAGCTCCTGAAGCTCCTGTTTGCAAATCATCAAATGTAGTTAAATCTCTATGATTGTTACTTCTATCAACATATGCACCAACAAGTGTAGTATCTGGAATATCACTATTAATAGCTACTATAGCATCGAAAGTATTTTTAAATACATTCCAATTTTCTGAGAAT
The DNA here is from genome assembly GCA_026995985.1 of Campylobacteraceae bacterium. GTDB lineage: Bacteria > Campylobacterota > Campylobacteria > Campylobacterales > Sulfurovaceae > UBA1140. The sequence goes on along the minus strand of JALWNF010000187.1, from coordinate 470 downwards.
GCTAATGGAGAAAGTGACTTAGGAAGCTCTTGACGACCCATTTTTAGTGTTGTATTAGCAACCTTCTTTGTTAAATAGGCTTTAGTAATTGCAAAATAGTTACTTGCATTAGTTGTGTCTCCATTATTGCCTAAACCTGATTGGCGTACATCACTTACAAGGTTATCTTCTAGACCAAGTGTACCTAGAGCTGTTCCTTGAAGACCAAGACCAAAGTCATTACCCAAATCTCCATTTGCATTTAGTTGTAAACCAAAGTTAGCACTTGAAGCATCTTTGTTGAACATATCAGTATCTGGAGCTTTTGCATCTTCTGTTTGATAGTATATAACTGCTTGACCTCCTATCTTTAAGTCTACATCAGCTTGTGCCATTGTTCCTATAGATAGTAGAGAGATTGTAATTAAACTCAATTTTATTTTTGTCATTTCTAATCCTTTGTAATTTTTAATATAACTAAACTATATCAC
>JALWNF010000186.1 GCA_026995985.1 Campylobacteraceae bacterium | reverse complement strand
GTGTAACTAAGAAGTTAGATGCTAACAGAAAATTAACTATTGCAGTTATAGACAACTATATTGCAGAGGCTTCCAAGGAGATTCAGGAGGCGTATGCCAATACAGTAAAATTGCTTGAAGAGGAGGGTCATACCATTGTTCATAAAAATATGACAAATACTAAGTATGACATAGCCACCTACTATATTGTAGCTACAGCAGAGGCAGCAACTAACTTGGCACGTTATGATGGTATTCGTTATGGAAAACGTGTTGAGGGGGCAAACCTTGAAGAGACTTACCGAAATACAAGAGCTCAATTTGGAGATGAGGTCAAAAGAAGAGTTATGCTTGGAAACTTTGTACTCTCAGCAGGGTATTACGATGCATACTATGTCAAAGCTCAAAAGGTAAGACATCTTATTAGAGATGAGTTTAACAAAATTTTTGATGAGGCAGATTTGATTCTCTCTCCTGTAGCACCAGATGTTGCACCAAAAATAGGCTCAACTCATGACCCGCTAGAGATGTATAAGAGCGATATGTATACCATTGGAGTAAACTTAGCAGGACTACCTGCTATCTCTTTGCCTGTTGCTAAAAATAGTGAGGGTATGCCTATAGGTCTTCAACTTATTGGAAAAGCGTTTAATGAACAAGCTGTGTTTGATGGGGCGTTAAGCCTTGAGAGAGCCGTTAACTATATTAAATAGAAGGAAAAGATTACACATGAACATAAAGAAAAAAGCATTTACATTTGAAGATTTGTTGTTGGTTCCTCAACACTCAACTGTTCTTCCAAAAGAGGTATGCATTAAGACCAATTTGACTAAACGTGTAACTTTAAACACACCACTTGTCTCAGCTGCAATGGATACAGTAACTGAGTATAGAACAGCAATTGCTATGGCACATTTAGGTGGGATTGGGGTTATTCATAAAAATATGGATATAGAGACACAAGTAAAGCAGGTCTTAAAAGTTAAAAAATCAGAGAGTGGTATAATAATTGACCCTATCTATATATCTCCAGATAAAACAGTAGCAGATGCCGATGCTCTAATGGCTGAATATAAGATTTCAGGTGTGCCTGTTGTTGAGCCTGATATGACACTTTTAGGAATTATTACAAACCGTGATATGCGTTTTATTCGAGATATGTCAGCTAAGATAGAAGATGTTATGACAAAGATGCCTCTTGTCACTGCTAAAGCAGGAACAACGCTTGAAGAGGCAGAGAAGATTTTACAAGAGCATAAGATTGAGAAGCTTCCTATTGTAGATAGTAGCAACAGACTTAAAGGGCTTATTACCATTAAAGATATTGAGAAGAAAGAGCAATACCCAAATGCAAACAAAGATGAGCATGGACGACTTAGAGTAGGAGCTGCCATTGGCGTAGGGCAACTTGATCGTGCAGAGGCATTAGTAAAAGCAGGGGTTGATGTAATTGTGTTAGACTCAGCTCATGGTCACTCACAAGGAATTATAGATACACTCAAAGAGATAAAAGCTAATCTTGATATTGATGTGATTGCAGGAAATATTGCAAGTGGAGTAGCAGCAAAAGATTTAATTGAGGCTGGAGCAGATGCTGTTAAAGTTGGAATTGGTCCTGGGTCTATCTGTACTACTAGAATTGTAACAGGTGTTGGTGTTCCTCAACTATCTGCTATTGATGAGGTGGCACAAGTGGCTAACCCTCTTGGTATTCCTGTTATTGCTGATGGGGGTATTAGATACTCTGGAGATGTAGCTAAAGCTTTAGCAGTAGGTGCTAGTTCTGTTATGCTTGGTTCAGCCTTAGCAGGTACCTATGAGGCTCCTGGAGAGATGATACTCTTTAATGGACGACAGTTTAAAGAGTATCGTGGTATGGGTAGTATTGGTGCTATGACTAAAGGTAGTACCGACCGTTATTTTCAAGAGGGAACAGCATCTGATAAGTTAGTTCCAGAGGGGATTGAGGGGCGTGTACCTTACCGTGGTAAGATTGCATCTGTAGTTCATCAAATGGTAGGTGGGCTTCGTGCATCTATGGGCTATTGTGGTTCTAAAGATATTAAGACATTTTGGAAAAAAGCAGAGTTTGTTGAGATTACCTCAGCAGGTCTTTCAGAGTCTCATGTACATGATGTAACTATTACTAAAGAGTCGCCTAACTATCACTTGTAGAGAAAAGGAGTACCTCTCCTCTACTAAATTAAGATGGTTTCACCATAAAGAGACTCATCTTCTTTCTCTTTATTTTTTTGAGCTGTAAATGTCTTTTCAATTTTTAGATACCAATCTCCACCATCTCTCTGTTCAATATAGATTTCACTACCAACTGGTGCAACAGATAACATGGTCTCTATCTCCTCTTGATATTCTCCATATTCTGATTCATTAGTAGAAGAGTCTAGCGAACTTACTCTTTTTGCAGGTGTTATCTTTTTAGATACTACTGTTACAACTTGTTCTAAAGTTTCCATAGATTGAGCTGTTTTTACAGACTCTTGTTTAGAACAGCCTAAAAATAGGAAAGTAGATATGGTAAAAAGCAAGATTTGCTTAGGTTGCATATATATTGTCATGTGTACTCCTTTATAGGTTGTTATATTCTATTATGACATGAATTTAAAAAAATAAATAGAATAATTAATTTTTTTTATCTGATTTGAAAAAAATTCCCTATGTTCCTCTAAATCTTTAAAAATTATACTGAATGTTAATCTTTTTCTTATTAAAAGTCTGTATATTTCTTCAATTTTAAAAATTGAGTAATAATAAAGCTCTAAAGCTTTCCTACTTTCGTTTAATTTTTCTTTTAACAAATCTTTAAATGATTTTTTTATAAAAGTTCTTAATCTCTGTGTAGGATTAAATGAGCTATCTAAAACCCTTACAGTTCCCTCCAGATTTATGGCTGTTTTTCCAAGAT
>JALWNF010000185.1 GCA_026995985.1 Campylobacteraceae bacterium | reverse complement strand
CTCCAAGAGCAGAGAGTCTAAAGTCACCATTTTCATTGTAACCTACAGTGTAACCAGTTGCTTCATCATCAAGGTCACAAATAAGTGCTACACCTAGTGCATTTGATTTTGGTGGGTTCATTACTACCTCAAATCCAGCTGTCTCTTCAAGAAGAGCAATTAGTTTAGCAAGATTTTCAGCCTTAGGGTGACCATAATAGTCCTCACCAACCATCAAGACAAACTTCTCTTTCTTCTTCATCATCTTATCAAAACTAGCCATGAACTTTTCAGAGTCACCACCAAGCATCTCAATTAGACCATTACTCTCAACAGTAACCTCTTTTTCGACATCCTCTTTAACTTTTTTAGTTACCTCTTTCTCTTCTCCTGTTGCTTCATCAAGCACTATCTCTTTAACTGTCTTTGTTACCTTTTCAGTAACACTCTTAGTCTCAGACTTTTTAAATGATGCAATATAATCCTTAACATCAGCAGGAAGTTTTGCTTCATCTGCAAACAGGTCAAGTAGAAGATATAGTGAAGCCTCTTCTAACCCTACTTTATGAGTAAATACCTCTACATTTTTACCAAAAGTTGGAATAAGCTTATCACCTACTGGGTGGAAATAGAGTCCTGCACCTTTGTTCATTTTTTGAATATTGTTAAAGGCATACTTTAACCCAGGAGAGTCATTTCTTAATGCACCACCAACAGAGACAACAAAATCACACTTCATAGCTTTTGTACTATCTGAGTTATAAAGAGATTTTCCTGAAGCTTGGCTATAGAGCTTTAAGAACTTCTGAAATGGTCTAACCTCTGGATTGTAGAGCTTAACTCCTAACTTCTCTTTAAGAGTTTGAAGCATTAATGCCTCTTCATTTGAGATAACAGAGTTAAATCTAATAGTCTCAGCCTTTTTAAGTGCCTCTATGGCTTTTGCAAATGCCTCTTTATCTTTAGTTACTCCCTCATTTTCAAAATCATAACCAAAACGTGCAGCTCCATCAAGAGATACAAAGTTCCACTCATTTGTTACACGGAAAATTTTCTCTCTTCTATCACTTATTGAGCGTGGTTTAGTCTCGTAGTAGATAGCAAAACCATCAGATGAGTGAGCCGATACAGCTGGTATTCGCTTTAAGTCCCATGCATTTGTTGTATATTGGAAATCTCTACTTACTAATGCACCAACAGGACATACAGCAATACACTCACCACAGTCTGAACAGTCAGTAGAGTCTGTACCATTACTTGGGGCAATAATTGATTTTTGAAGCTTATTCCACATAGCATAAGCATCTTTTGGCATACTATCTTTTAGAGACTTATCTAGCTTGTCTCCACCTCGTTTTGTAGTCTTAAGAGCTGAATCACCAATCATATCTTTACATACTGTAGTACACCTCTCACACACAATACATAAACCAGCATCATAGTGAAGGATTGATGACCAATTAACTGTATGACGCTCAGTATCTCTAATTGAGTAGCTTTGTGAATCAACCTCCATCTCAAGTGTATAGTTTTGTAACTCACACTCACCACTCTGGTCACACACACCACACTGAAGTGGGTGGTTGACATCATACACCTCCATCATAGCTCTACGCTCTTCTAGAATATTTGGTGTATCAACTGTAATGGACATACCATCTTTAACTTTAGCATTACATGCATATACCTGCTTTCCATCAGCCTCAACAAGACATAAACGACATGCAAGTGTCGGTGAACACCTTGTAAGGTAACAGATAGCAGGAATAAACACATCATTGGCACGAGCAGCATTAAGGATATATTCACCCTCTTTTGCCTTATACTCAACACCATCAATGCTAATAGTAACCATATTCTCTTCTGTTTGAATCTCGCTCATATTAGCTTCCTACCTTTTCTAAATCTACTTGACTAAATCTGTAAGAGGATAACAAAGCACTACTTAATCCCATATCAAAGGTAGGATTAAGTGCCACTCTACCCTTCATAGATGTATCAATCTTAAACACTCTCTCAAACTTAATACCATCAATTATGTAACAAACAGTATCACCATCTGCTAACCCTTGCTCCTGTGCAAACTCCTCTGAAGCTACAAGAGGTGCATCAGAGGTTAAGTTGTCAGATTGTGCAGTTAAAGGAGAAAAGTGCTCTTGTGGGTCACAGTTGTATACTATTGCTCCAGTTAATTTTTTAATACTGCTCAATTTTTCAACAGACCCATTAGCTGAAACTGATACTTCTTTAAGCATATAACCTCTATGCTCAACACCTTGTATATCAAAATAGTCAGGCAAATCATCAAACTCTATACTTCTAAAGCCCTTTTCATTTGGTAACATTTTTGTATAGTCAATAGTATACTCTGCACTAAAACCAAGAGCATTCATAATGTCATTTAAGACATACCCCCCATACTCAACTGCCACATTCATAGGCACAACACGCTTGGTCATAGAGGTAAGTGTCCCCTCTTGCTGGTTAAGAGCAGGTATATCTAAATCTCCTCCTCCAAAACTAGAGAGAGTAAAATCACCTTTGGCGTTGTAACCAATAGATGGAGACTCTATCTCATCGTCCAAATCACAAATGAGTGAGACACCCATTGCATTTCCAGCAGGAGGAACAACTACTACATTAATATCGGTATGCTTCTCAACTAGTGCTATCATCTTTGCAATATTCTGTGCTTGTGGGTGAGCATAGAGGTCACGACCAACAACTAAAGAGAAGCCTACTTTTTTAATATGAGATTTTCTCAACAGCTCTAAATCTTCACTAGAGATAGCATCTAAATCTACATCGACATCAATTCCATCTACATTTTTAAGTAGATAAGATACTAAAGAGGCTGTAACAGCCTCTTCATTGCCTATATCATATGTAATATATTGAGTTACAATATTTTTAATATTGTTATCTACTATTGG
>JALWNF010000184.1 GCA_026995985.1 Campylobacteraceae bacterium | reverse complement strand
AAGAGGACGTTGTATTTCCTCTAGCACCTGTTTATAAAAAAGCTGGAATAGACTATAGACAAGCAAAAGCCGTATCTATCCACCCAGAGGGTAAAGAGGGAGATGATACACCTTTTATTACCATAGAGTATACAGGTCAAGGAAAAGAGGGTCAGACAGAAGAAGTTACTTATGATTATCTTATAAATGCAACTGGTCCAAAACTTAACTTTGGTGCAACTCCTGGTCTTGGTGAAGGTTCAACTCTCGGTGAGCATACTGTTTCAGTTTGTACAGCAGACCATGCTGCTCATGCTAATGAAGAGCTACAAAAAATCTTTGATAAAGCAAAAAAAGGTGAAAGACAAAAGATTATTGTAGGTACAGGTCATGGTATGTGTACATGTCAAGGGGCAGCATTTGAGTATATCTTCAACATTGAACATGAAGCTAAAAAAGCTGGTGTAAGAGACAATCTTGATATTAAGTGGATTTCAAATGAGTCTTTCCTTGGTGACTTTGGTATTGGTGGACTTCACATGAAAAGAGGAGGATATGCTGCTAGTTCAAGACTATTTGCAGAATCACTATTCTCAGAGAGAAATGTTCCTTGGTTAATTGGAGCTCATGTTAGTAAAGTTGAAGCTGGAAGATTAGAGTATGAGCTTCTTGATGGCTCAACTGGTGAAGAGACATTTGACTTTGCTATGCTTATTCCTCCATTTTCAGGTGTTGGATTAAAGGCTATTGCAAAAGATGGCTCAGACATGACAGATGTACTATTTGCTCCAAATGGATTTATGAAAGTTGATGCAAACTATGATGCTGGAGACTACGAGAATTGGAAAGCTTCTGATTGGCCTAGAACATACCAAAATCCAACCTATAAAAATATCTTTGCAGCAGGTATTGCATTTGCTCCTCCACACCCAATCTCTAAACCAATGAAGTCACCAAATGGCACACCTATCTTCCCTACACCTCCTAGAACAGGTATGCCTTCAGGTATTATTGGTAAAGCAGTTGCTCACTCTATTTGTGATATGATTAAACAAGGACCAGATGCTAAACTTCATGAGGCATCAATGGCAGAGATGGGTGCAGCTTGTGTAGCATCAGCTGGTAAAGGTCTTACAGATGGAACAGCTGCAGCACTTACAGTCTACCCTGTTGTTCCTGACTTTGAAAAGTACCCTGGACTTGGAAGAGACTTAGACTATACATTTGGTGAGATTGGTCTTGCTGGACACTGGATTAAACATATCCTTCATCACCTATTTATCTATAAAGCAAAACTTAATCCAGGTTGGACTCTAATTCCTGAATAGGAGTTAGGTCTCTTTATAAAACAAAAAATACTAAGTGAAAGGAAGAAATATGCAACAAATTGAAAACACAGTAAAACCTTATGACCAAAACTTTACAACAATGGTACCAACAGGAATAGTAAAGTTTTTCAGAACTTGTGTGATTTGGCAATTTATTAGATTTGTTATCATCAACTTCAAAATGATAAGAGTTGTCCAAAAGAGTCACTAAAATATCCCAAGTTTATACTTGGGAATATATACTTGATTTTTATTCTATAATAAAGCTTTAGTATATATTCTCCTAAGGAAATCCAATGGTACAGCCTCTTGTTATATATCCAGATGAAAGAGTAAATATTGCATGTACAGATGTAAGAATATTTAATGAGACACTAAATAATGTTCTTGAAGACATGATAGATACAATGAAAGAGCATAACCTAGAAGCACTCTCAGCCATTCAGATAGCATATCCTTACAATATTATAGTTATAAAAAACAAAGATAGTTATGATGAGTATATCAACCCTAGAATTTTAACTAGTAGTGGTAAATTTGATTCAACAGAGAGAACTCTATACTACCCAGGTGTAGAGGTTACAATTCCTAGGCATGAAAATATAAAACTGATATATGAGAACAGAAAAGGAGAGCCACAACATGCCGATATTAAAGATAAAAAGCTCTCTGCAACTATTCAAAGAAAGATAGACTATCTATTTGGTGGAACATTTTTAGATAAAGTAGATAAACAAACAAGAGACAATATCCTAGATGCTCTTGCTAAAGATAATCCTATAGCCATCAATATGGATAATGTCTGCCCAACATTTTCAAATAAAGACTACTTTGTTAGCTTTACCGATAAACTTCTGTTTATTATGGGTTTATCTCTACTAATGCCACTTTTTAATCTATCGAAAGAGGCTTTAGAGAATTGGTATACATATGATAAATTTGCTTTTCCAACTATTATCTTGTTAATGATAGGTTTCTTCTTCTATGCTCAATATGAGGCAAAAAAGTATAGACAGTGTAGCTCATGTCAAATTGGAAACAATATAGGGGTAATTATAAAAAGAGTAGCTCTAGCTACTCTTTTTGCAGTTAGTAGTTATTTTATTTTATCACCAAAATAGGTAATATTCTAAAATAAGCTAATGCTCCAAAAGCTTGATTAATATTAGGCTTTATCTCTAAAATTATCTTTTTAATCATATCCTCCTCTAATTACCTAAAAACTCACCCTTGCCATGATTTTCTTTTAATATATATGTCTCTTCTTCATATTTCCAAATTATCATTATTTTTCTCTTTTTTTAAAAACTTTATAATATCGTCTTTAGCGATTGGGTAGTTCACATCATTAAAAAAATATTAACACTAAATTAACACTAAAAGAGTAAAATTTAGTAAATTTTTAATAAAAAGGAGAATTATGAAAAAAATTCTATTGTTACTACTCACATTAATATATACTACTTTTGCCCAAGAGCCAACAACATCAAAAAAGATGCCAACTCGTTTCCAAGCTGTACCTTTTAGTCAAGCTCAAATACTCCAAAAGGGGCAAGATAAGCTCTACTGTACAAGATGTGGAATGACACTTCCAATGTTCTACAAAACAAACCA
>JALWNF010000183.1 GCA_026995985.1 Campylobacteraceae bacterium | reverse complement strand
CGCGTATATCTAAAAAAGGTAATAAGTTTGGAATTGCCAATATTATGGACTTGCATGGAAACATTGAGCTTATGCTCTTTGAAGATAGACTAAAAGAGCTAGAGGAGGATTTTGACCTAAGTAAACCTATTGCATTTAAAGTAAGAATCACTAAAGATGGTGACTTTACAAGAATGAATATCTTAAAGATTGAGTCACTTAAAGAGGCAAGAAAAGAGAAGGTTAAAGTTAAAAAAGAGCAGAAACATACACCTGAACCAGAAGCTGAACCTGTTATTCTATCTATAAAACTACTTCCTGATGATAAAGTTATAGAGGAGCTATATTGTCTAGCCCAAAGATACCCAGGTAAGCACCCACTTCAGCTCAATATTAAATCTAAACTTCAAGATGTGATTATTGAGTCTAAACTTAAAGTGAGTCGCTCTATTTTACTTGATGCTAAGGAGCTTGGGGTTTATGAGGAGGAGAAGTTGGTGGTTGAAGGGTAAATTTGTTTTAATGGTGTTGTGAGACACAACACCCTATGACTAAAACTATAATTTCGCTTTTAATCTCTCAACACGCTCATTAGAAGCCTCAATATCGCTTAACTTCACCTCTCCATTTTGAATAAGACTCTTAATAGTATTGACTAAAGTTGAGGTCTTAACCATACTCTTAGCTGAGAGCTGATTTCCAAATAGCAAGATGTCATCTCCTGCATTGATAGCTAATTTTAGAGTATTTCTTAGACCATACTTTTTGTTAATGGCTCCCATCTGTAAATCATCGGTAATTACAACACCATTAAATCCTAACTCACCTCGTAGTTTTCCATTAACTGTTTTTTTAGAGAGAGTTGCGGGGTATTTAGTGTCAAGATTTTTGTTAAATACATGAGCAACCATAATACTATCTATAGTTTGTGTTTGTGCTAACACTCTATAAGGCTCAAGCTCTATTGGCTTCCAAAGTTTAGTAACATCTACAAAACCTTTGTGGGTATCGCCTAAAGAAGAGCCATGACCTGGAAAATGTTTTAGTGAAGTTAAAACACCATTGTCATGCATAGCGTCCATAAATATTGAAGCATAGTAAACTACCTGTTTTGGGTCTGCTCCAAATGAACGCCCTAATTTATAAATAACATGGTTTCTCTTGTTAAGAGCCAAATCTACAACAGGTGCTAGATTGTAGTTAATACCAACAGAGCGGAGCTCTGCACCCATCTTTTCATAATACTCTTTTACCTTAGCATCTGGATATCTAATAACCTCTTTAGCTTTTGGAAAATTACCATAAAATCCATATTTTGATTTTAGTCGTTGAACCCTTCCTCCCTCTTGGTCTACAGCAATAAGAAGCTTTCCATCTTTTGAACAAGCTTGTAGCTCTTTAGTAAGCTTAGCCACTTGTGCCTTACTTGCAATATTCTTAGGCTGTGAGTGATTTACAGGATTTACATCAAATAGAATAACTCCTGCAAGGTCATACCTTCTAATATCTTGACAAATTTGTGAATTTTGTGGAGCAGAAGTTCCCATAAACCCAACCATAAGCATAGAACCTATCTTTTTATCTAAGCTCTTTTGAGTAGTTTTAACTACCTCTTTTTGAACAATTTGAGGTTCTACATTACTGACTCTCTTCTCATTACCTGCATTTAAACTGCACCCTCCTATAAATAAAAGGACTATTAGGCTAAAATTTTTTATTTTCATAACTCTTTCCTATCTATTTTCAATTTATTTGGCTATAATTTGCAAAATTTCTGCAAGAGTATATCAAAATCTCTTACTTGTAGGGCTTTATTTTAATGCCCTAACTACTAAGCATTGTAATATTACACTTAAATTGTGTGACTATTTGGTATCGGTTGCAAAAATTGGGGTTTTAAAACACCATTTATTAATATTACATTTTAAATAAACACAGACACAATACCCTAAAAAATTTAATAAAAAGAAGATATTTATGACATTTAATGAATTTAATTTTAAAGATACACTTAACCAAGCTATTAAAGAGGCTGGTTTTACAGAACCTAGCCCTATTCAAGAGAAAGCCATTCCTCTTATATTAGAGGGTCATGACCTTATAGCTCAAGCACAGACAGGAACAGGCAAAACAGCAGCATTTGGTCTACCTGTTATTCAACAGATGAGTGGCAATAGAGGCATTGAAGCACTAGTTATTGTACCAACTCGTGAACTAGCTATGCAAGTCTCTGATGAACTTTACCGTTTTGGAAAAATAGCAGGAATTAAAACTGCTACAGTTTATGGGGGTACACCATACAACAAACAGATAGAGAGAATAAAACAAGCTAACATTATTGTTGCAACACCTGGTCGACTACAAGACCTTTTAATGTCTAAGAGAATCGAACTCAATCCATCATTTGTCATTTTAGATGAAGCTGATGAGATGCTCGATATGGGCTTTTTAGATGAGATAAAAAATATCTTTACCTTTTTACCAAAAGAGCGTCAAACACTTATGTTTTCAGCAACTATGCCAAAACCAATTAAGAGTTTAGCAGAGCAGATTTTAGAGAATCCAAAGTCAGTTACTATTACAAAAAAAGAGAGAACAAATAGAGATATTAAACAGATTTTTTATGTAGTAGCTGAGTATGAGAGAGATGATGCCCTCTTAAGACTTATTGACTACAAAAACCCAAATAAATGTATAATATTTTGTAGAATGAAAAAAGAGGTTGATAGACTCTCTTCATATATGACAGCTCAAGGATTTAAAGTAGCATCACTTCATGGAGATATGGAGCAGAAACAAAGAGAGCATACTATTCGTGCATTTAAGAATGGCTTAGTAGATATTTTTATTGCTACTGATGTAGCTGCTCGTGGACTTGATGTGAATGATGTAACTCATGTATTTAACTACCATATACCTTTTGATTCTGAATCTTATGTTCATAGAATTGGTCGTACAGGTCGTGCAGGAAATAAAGGAGAGGCAATTACTCTTGTCTCTCCAAATGAACTTAGAACTATTAAACGGATTGAAAAAGATGTTGGAACTGTAATGGTTTCAGATGTTATTCCAACACGCCAAGAGGTAAAAGTCCGTAAAGATAATGACCTACTATTAAAAATTGCAAATACTAAAATTACACCCTCTGCTAAAGAGATGGTAAAGATGCTTCAACATGACTTAGATATTGTAACTATTGCACACCTGTTAGCTACTCTTGTTCAAGAGGAGATTGATGTAAAAGGTAAAGATATTATTGGACTTAGAGCTAAAGAGCTAAAAGCTCTTATAGAGAGAGAAAAAAAATGGAAAGGTGGCAAACTAAATGATAGTCAAAGAAGAGGAAGAAATCGTAGGCGTACTCAAGAGCATAAGCGAAGAAGTAAAGGGAGTCAAGACAGGAGAAATCGAAGAAGTCGCAGTAGCAATAGATAAGTTATTTCTAAAATAAAGAGAATCTATCTACTCTCTTTATTTTCTATCTTTTAATATACTATAAACTCAAAAATTACACAATAAATACATAAAATATACGCTATAATAGAACCTTATAAAAATTAAATTTATTTCAAAGGATATATATGAAAAAACTATTTTCAATACTAACACTTATACTTATAATGTTTACTGTAACAGTTAATGCACAAGAGAAGCCTCTTACTTTTATACTAACTACAGTTGATGATAAAAACTTAACTGTCTCAGAGACAAAAGATGGATTAAACTTTCATGAGTTTAAAGGAAAGGCTGTACTTTTAACTCTTTTTGGACATAGATGTCCACCATGTTTAAAAGAGATTCCAGAGTTTATTGAACTTACCAATGAACATAAAGATGAATTAGAGATAGTTGCTATTGAAGCACAACTCTATCCAAAAGAGAGTGTTAAAGAGTTTGTTGCTAAACATAAAATGAATTATAATGTTATAGCAGGGTATGACCATAACGATTTTGTCTCTTATATAGCTAATAGAGCTGGTTATACAAGTGGTATACCTCTTCCTCTTTTAATTGCAATAAATAAGAATGGTGAAGTAGAGAGTGTTCAAGCAGGACTTATGGGAAAGAGTTCTCTTGAACAACTAATTAAAGACTTAAATGACTAAAGCTTAACAGATACATATAAACAAAAGGGAAGAAATGAAAAAGAGTGCACTTATAAAGTTATCTATTCTATCATCTATACTACTATTTAATAGTGGTTGTGCTTTTGGGCTTTTTAAAGATAATCCAAAAACTTTAGAGAGTCCTAAAAAAATAATGCCCACCTCTAATATGACAACACCTAGTTTTGAGAATATTGCTACTGAATGTTCTGATAATATTAACGTAGTAAGTGCATGTAACAAAGGGAAGATAAAACCTACAGAACTTAAACCAAAAATTGTTACAAGCATAGGAGAAATTCATAAACTAAAGAGCTTTCAAGGACAACCAATTACAATTATTGAAAGGAAAAATGGGTATATCTTTCCTCAATTCAAAAACAAAATTGTTATCTTGGAGATGTTTGGGAAGAACTGTCCTCACTGTATTAAAGAGATACCAATTATGAATAATCTACGTCGTAAATATGGTCGAAAATTAGAGATTATTGCTATTCAAGTTGATGGTAAAATGTCACCTTTTCAAGCAAAAGCATTTATTAGAAGACACCATATAAAGTATCCTCTTATATCAGGAGAGACAGCTACTAATTTACAATATAATATTCAAAACACTTATGGTTGGACAGGAGTTCTTCCTTTTATAATGATCATAAAAGATGGAGTAACTGAGTTTAGTTATAGAGGAGAGGTCTCTAGTCAAGAACTTAATCGTGACATTAAATCACTTATATAAAATTTAGAAGAAAGCTACTTTCTTCTAAATTTTTTATATACTCCCTATACTCCAAAGTAATAAAAATATTTTTCTTTTACAAACCTCCTTTTTCTTTTTGATTTGATATAATAATCCAAACTAAAATCATATTAAAAATTAAGGAAATTACAAATGTCTCTTTTAACTAAAACAAACATAACAAAAAAAGGTAAGACAGAGAGCCACTTAAGATGGTGGGTTACACTTCTACTCTCTTTAGCACTTGCAGTTGGAACATGGAACCCACTAGGTCACCACTTTATCCACTACTTAACAAGTTCTGAAGACCTCTTGTCTGGATTTACTCCATTTGCAATACTTATTATGATTGGTCTTTGGATTTTAGCATTTAAATCTATATTGCAATCAATCGGTATGGCTGGAGCTATTGCTACTATTTTGATTATTTTAGCCTTTATTTGGGGACTTAACCAATATGGAATTTTAGATTTTTCAAATAAAACTCAAATGGGTTGGACAGGAACTATCTCTGTTGGTATTATTATCTGGATAGGAATTAATGCATCTATTATTTGGAAAACACTTACTGGTGTCTATGCTACCGATGTTGTAGATTCAGAATAGAGAGTAATGAAACGCCGATATAAAGCCCTTATTGCCATTATAGTACCTGTAGTATTTATGTCTATACTCTCACAAGTTCACCCTGTATCTTATAATTTTATTATGGGATACATGGTTGCTGTTGTACTTGTCTTTAAATCTTCACTTCTTTCTCTTTGGCTTATAAGTAAATTAAAGTTTATCTATTTTATTAAAAGCCTAACTATGTTTCAAGCACTTCTTTTAGGTGTAAAACGTTGGTTTATAGATAACTGGCTATCAAAGTGGCTAGAGAAACATATCTTTAACCATTTAAAAAAACCCTTTCAAGAACTTTTACAATACTACAATGCTATTAACTTTAAAACAAAAATGAAAAACTTTATTGTTGTAGTTCTACCTTTAGGTATAGGCATCTGGATAATGTATGTTACTGACGTACTAGTTCATTTAGCTGTATTTGTTGAGCTAAAAGTTCTTGTAATTGGCTTTTTTAAGGCACTTTGGGCAATATCTACCCAAATATTTAGCTGGTTAACAACCTCTTGGTTTGCTCCAATTTTTGAGGTCTTCGCACTCTCCTATCTTCTATCACTTATTGAGAGAGTTTTTGGAAAAAATAACCCTATTAGTAGAACTTTCAACTATATTGGAAATAAACTAAATGATTTATTGTCATATATTGGGCTACTAAATGACAAACATATTGAACCTATTCTAAATAAAAATGTCTCAAGGCATAGCCAAACCTTAGGAGAGAAAATTTCATCGATGATAAGAGAGAAGAAGATTAGAGATGAGTATCTATATTTTGATAACTTTCAAAACATGATTTTAAAAGGACATATAAACGCATACTACTCATTCCCTGGTATGGAGAAGATAAAAGATAAAAAAAAGCTCTATACACTAATAAATGAAAAAACAGCTGATAATATTGATATTATAGCTTTTGTTTCACGTAATGGTAAAGGGGATTTACTAGATGAGTCTGAGCCTGATGATTTTTATCATGATATTTTTCTACTTAAAGGAATTGCAAGCAATAGTAATCATGGTGTACGTGTTCAAAATGAAGATAAAATAGACTATACAGACTTTTGGGTACTAAACACTAGTAAATTTCCTGTATGGCTAAAGAGCCACTCAGGTAATATTAAAGATATTGAGTTACAAGGAAATGAGATGAAATTTATTAAAACAAAAACTCATGTTGATTTTAAAAACAATGATATCTACTTTGAATATAATGGCAAAAAAGTTTCACCAACACCTTTAGATGAAAATTTAGACCAAATGGACTAAACCATTCTCTATGGCAATTAATCCCTCTAACTCAGCTTCATATACTCTACTACTAAACTTTGCTACAGCTTCATCTAGTGTTGGCATAGTTTGGCAAAAATAAAAAAACTCATCTTTTTCAATATGATTATTTTGAGGTTCAACTCCAAATATATTGGCAAATTGTAAAATATCATTAATTGGTTTAGCTAAACCCTCTTTCAATAAATTATTAGTTCCATTACTCTCACCTAAACGGTGAGGTAAAACATATATCTCCTTTCCCATTCTAAGAGCAAACTCAACAGAACGCATAGAGCCTGAGTTCTCATCTGCTTGAGTTACAATCAAAACTTCTCCTAAAGCTACTACTAGCTCATTTCGTACAACAAATGACCATGGTGTTGCCTTTGCCCCTTTAGGAAACTGACTTAAAACCAATCCCTCTTTCTCTATTGATTCTATTAGACGTCTATTAACAGATGGATAACGAATATCTAAACCATTAGCAACAACAGCAATGGTATTTTCATAACCTGCTGATAGATGAACAATAGCATCAACTCCCATCGCTGCACCAGAGACAAGCACAATACCCCGTTTTACTAACTCTTGTACTAAAAGTTGTGTATACTGCTTTGTATAGCTAGATGGTCTTCGTGTTCCCACAATTGATATTTTACGTCTTTTTAGTAGTGATAGATTGCCTAAATAGTATAACTCCTTTGGATACTTTTTCATATCCTCTAACTCAGGAATTCTATAATCCAATAAATCAACCATTAACCTGCCTGAGCATAATCAATATCACTAGAGGAGAAGACCTCTCCTGTCTCTATACAGTAGGCAGATAGAAGTCCAAAGCCTTTTTCACCTTTTCTATAAGCTCCTGTATCAATATTAACATAGTGCTGATGAGTATCAGGAGCAAACTGCTGAGGTGTATGTCCAAAAATATTAAAAATAGGCTCAGAGTCTATTGGCTTCATTCTTCCCCAAAGCACAGTATTTTTAAACTCATTAGCACTCATCTTATCATCTCTTAATTTCCATACAGGTGCAATAGCTGAATGAGAAATAACTACCCTACGACCAGAAGAGTGTCTCTCTTCTAGTTCAATATATAGAGGTAGACTCTTCATCCACTCAATATCCTCTTCAAATTGAAAAATAAAATCTCTAATAAAAGGGTGAGGCACCATCTGATTGTTAACTATTGAGACTAAACCATAAGAGAGAAGTGTCTCTCTTCCTCCATGATTTAACCATATATTATCTTGTACAATTGGTCGATTATTATATATATTATTAATAAACTCACTTCCAAACTCAATCATCATCTCTTCATGATTTCCACGAACCGATGCTAACTTATGTTCACGTACAAATCGAACAACCCTTGCACTATCTTCTCCCCTATCTACTAAATCTCCAACAAAAATCAGTGTAGAGTTTAAAGGTGTCTTAGCAACTAAGTTCAACAATGCTCTATACTCCCCATGAACATCTCCAACTACACAATGATTCATTTGGGCTCTCCTAAATAAAATATATTTAATATATTATAACAGAAAAAAATAAAAATTTTATATTATAATATTGATTTAGATATGGTATAATTTCAATATCTGATATATTAAAGGAATATAGAATGAGTAAACGTGATGAAATAATTGAAGCAATGATTGCCGAAGCAAAAAAATTAAATCTTAAAATATCTGATGACTTAATTAAAAAAGTTACTATTGGTCTAGGACCAGTAATTTATAATAAAGATACAGCTACAGTAGCTTGTGGTCAATCTAAAGAGCTAGAGACTGTAAAAAATAACTTTTTAAGAAAAAAACTAGGACTTACCAATAGTGATGAAGAGCTAGATAAAGCAATTAAAGAGGTTTGTGAAGAGTTAGGAACTTCAAATAGAAGTAAATATAGAGTTCATTTCTATGCACTTCTAGCAATGAAATTTAACAAAGAGAGTGTTTACGACGCATAATAAATATGAAGGCAACCATAAAGGTTGTCCCTCCTAATAGGGCAGACACAGAGGTCGCCACTACAGTTTTACAACATTACTCTCCACAATAAGTAAGCCACACCAGATAAAACCAAAATCCCAATAATATTTGCTTTAAACCCAACCTTTGCCATATGTGCTATAGGAATAACCCTTGAACTCATTACAATAGCATTTGGAGGTGTTGCAATAGGCAACATAAAGGCATAAGAGGCTGCAATAGTAGCTACCATAAGCAGAAGTGTTCCATCTGTTGTTGGCATAGTTTTAGAGAACTCATAAAAGATAGGAATAGCTATGGAGGTCAATGCTGTATTTGAGGTAACCTCTGTAGAGAAAGCCACAAAAGTGGCAACAAACAGAAACATCCAAAAGAGAGGCATATCTGAAATAAATGCTAACTTATGGGCAATATCACTAGCTAACCCTGTTGAAGAGAAGGCTTTAGCAATAGAGAAACCTGCTCCAAAAAGCATTATAATCTCATAAGGTAGATTTCGTGTATCGTCCCAATCTAAAAAACCTATTTTTGGGAAAAACATCAAAAGCCCAAAACCAAGAAGTATTAACTTCTCATCTAGTGCAAACCCAAAGAGCTGTTTAGTAAATGTATTTGCAACTAAAAGTGTTGCAAGAGCTACAATAACCCCATAGAGTCGCTTTTGATTACTATCTAGGCTAGGTATCTCTTTGTCTACTATACCCTCTATAGACTCATCTTTGAGACCAAAAGAGAGCAACCAAGGAATAGCAACAAGCATAATAGCAACAATAGGAAGCATCATATAGACCCACTCACCAAATGAGAGTACAGGGAGATGATTATCTTCTAAAAATCCTAGCAAAATTAAGTTTGGAGGAGTTCCAATAGGTGTTAAAATTCCCCCTACACTAGCCCCATAAGCTGTAGCAAGAAGAAATCTAATCTTTAACTTTGGATTTTCACTTAGATAGAGTGCTATAGGCATAAGCATAAGAGTAATGGTAGTATTTGAGAGAATTGAGCTTAAAAGTGCTGAGGTTATAGCCAATGCATACAAAATACCTAAAAGAGTCTTTGGAAAAAGGTTTAATAGCTTTGCAGAGAAGTAGAGATGAAGCTTTACCTTTTCAATAGCTATTGCCAACATAAAACCACCTAAAAAGAGAAAAATAATTGATTTAGAGTAGTTTGGTGTAACATGAGCTACATCAAGTATGCCAAAAGAGGGAAAGAGAATAATAGGGAAAAGTGAGACAACCCCTAAGGGTAGAGCCTCATTTGTCCAAAGTGTAACAAGTAGAGCAACTAAACCTATTAGAAGTGATTGAGTAGGTGTAAAAAAAGACCAACTAACTAGAGTAAATACTACTCCTAAAAATAGAGCAACAATTACTCCTTTAAATTCCATTAAACTATTCATGAAAATTCCTTTTAATAAAAAGGAATTTTAACATAAATAATTTTTTTTTGCTTATGCCTAGATTTAAATGTTTAGTAAAGGAGGCTACAATAGTAGCTGACTCTACTCATAAATATGAGTACAAATAAAAAAAGGATTAATTTGTCTCTTGATTTACAATTTTATTAGCACTAATCCAAGGCATCATAGCTCTAAGTTTTTTACCTGTTTTAGTAATAAGAAGCTCTTGGTCTCTTCTTCTTTCAGCATTCATTCGTGGATATCCTGCTTGACCTTCCAAGATAAAATCTTTTGCAAACTGACCATTTTGAATCTCCTCTAAAATCTCTCTCATTGCCTTTTTAGAGTGCTCATTGATAACTCTTTTACCTGAAACATAATCCCCATACTCTGCTGTGTTAGAGATAGAGTATCTCATGTCGGCAATTCCACCCTCAAACATTAAATCAACAATGAGTTTAAGCTCATGTAGACACTCAAAGTAAGCAAGTTCAGGAGCGTAACCAGCCTCTGTTAGTGTCTCAAATCCTGCTTGAACTAAAGAAGATACACCACCACAAAGAACAGCTTGTTCTCCAAATAGGTCAGTTTCAGTCTCATCTTTAAATGTTGTCTCAATAATTGCAGTTCTACCACCACCAATAGCAGAAGCATACGAAAGAGCCAACTCTTTTGTTTTTCCACTTGGGTCTTGACCAACAGCAATTAAATCAGGAATACCACCACCTCTTACAAACTCACTTCGTACTGTATGCCCTGGAGCTTTTGGAGCAATCATTGTTACGTTAATATCTGCTCTTGGAATAATTCTTCCAAAATGAATGTTAAATCCATGACCAAAAGCAATAGTTGCACCCTCTTTAAGATTTGGCTCAATCTCATTTTCATAGACATCTTTTTGATTTTCATCTGGAAGCAAAATCATTACAACATCAGCCTTAGCTGTTGCCTCTGCAACACTCAATACCTCAAAGTTTTTAGCCTCTGCTTTTGCCCAAGAGCTACCACCCTTTCTAAGACCAATAACAACATTAACACCACTATCTCTTAAGTTTTCTGCATGTGCATGACCTTGAGAACCAAAACCTATCATTGCTACTGTTTTTGATTTGATGATACTTAAATCACAATCTTTGTCATAATATATATTTAATGTTGACATTGTTTATCCTTGGAGTTAAAAAAATTTCGCAATTATAGCGTAAGGGTGTTTATAAGTAATAGTATAACATTCAAAAATAGAGAGCATTTTTTGTTAATCATAGCTCTATTATAAATATACCTATAGAGTTATGCTATACTACAAATATCTACTATTTGTATACATATAACTAAATAGTATAGTAATAATATTTTAGGAGTTCTTAATGTATACTAGAATTTATAATAATAAGTTAGTTAAAGTCTATGGTAGAGAAGATTTAAATAATTCTGAGATTATAAGCAAATTAAAAGGACGGGACTTAGCTGGATTTACAATTAGAGATGAACATAATAATATTATATTTTATAATAGCGATAAAGTCTCTGCTAATGAACTACAACTAATCATCAGAAATTTAAAAACAGCTACTATTGCTATTAATATGAGTGATGAAGAGGTTATTGACTACTTTTATATGATTGCAAAGATACAACTTATAGAACATAATAGAGAATCTTTTACAGAAAAAGAGCTATATAACTGGATGAAATCAACTATAGACTCTGGAATTATTAATAGCACAGTATGGAAAGAGGCAAAAGATAAAGTATATAAAAAATTATCAGAAAATGGATTTCAAATAAAAGATAATTAAAACTAAAATAAGAGAAAAATATAGTATAAAGAAAGAATTTCAAAGAGGCAGGGACCTACATTCCCAGCCCAGACAGGGCAAGTATTATCGGCGATGGGAGGCTTGACTACTAGGTTCGGAATGGAGCTAGGTATAACCCTCCCTCTAAGCCCACCTCTAAGAAAGGAAAATATATAAACCGTGTTGGTAGGGGCGACCTCTGTGTCTGCCCTCTATTGGCATATATTTTACTTTCT
>JALWNF010000182.1 GCA_026995985.1 Campylobacteraceae bacterium | reverse complement strand
GCGGTAAACTTTTACTGCTTGATGAAGTGCATAAAGTAAAAGATTTTGCATCTCATATTAAAGCTATTTATGACTTTACCTCTTTGCAAGTAATCTTTTCTGGTTCATCAGCAATAAATATTCGGCATGAAATAGGTGATTTATCAAGAAGAGCTTTAATTTATGAAATGCCTGTTTTATCTTTTAGAGAGTATTTAGCACTTAATAATATTGCCAATTTAAAGGCATTTTCGTTAGAAGATATTTTAACTTCTCATGAAGATATAGTTGTAGATATTTTAAGTGAAATAAAACCGCTTGAACATTTTTCTAACTATTTAGAGTATGGAGCGTATCCATTTTTTAAAGAGGGGATAAACTCTTATAGTAACAGATTGCTAGAGGTAGTAAATACAACGATTGATAGTGATTTAGCATCAATTTTTAATATAAATTACGAAAAGTTAGATGCTTTAAAAAAGGTGCTTTATATGCTTTGTGCAACTACACCTTATGAGATAAATAAATCGAAGCTATCGGCAAGTGCAGGTGTCTCTTGGAGTACGCTTTCAAAATATTTAGAGTATATGCAAAAGGGTGCATTGTTAAATATTATAAGAGGAAGCAAAGGGTTTAAAACGATACAAGCACCAAATAAAGTGCTTCTTGCTAATCCAAACCTTTTTGCAATACTTTGTGCAAAGCCTGATATTGGTGCATTAAGAGAGAGTTTTATAGTTTCACAGCTTATAAATACGCATCAAGTTCATTACCATAACAAAGGGGATTTTTTAATTGATGATAAGTATGTAGTAGAAGTTGGCGGTAAATCGAAAGATGAAAAGCAAATTAGTAATTTAAAGGGGGCATATCTAGCAGTTGATGATATAGAAAGCGGCTATGATAATACTATTCCGCTTTGGATGTTTGGCTTTTTATACTAAAAGGTAAACTAGCAATGAGAATAAAAAAAGAGTATAAATCTATATTTTTTAAAAGTGAAAAGATGCCATATTTAGAGGCAAGGTTTGTAAAAAATTCATCTAATCATTATCATAAGCATTTCCATAATACATTCTCTATAGGAGCTATTGAAGAGGGAAAAGTCTCTTTTGCTTACTTGCAAGAAAGTACAATACTTTATCCTAATGAATTAGTTGTTATCAATCCAAACATTGTGCATAGTTGCAATCCTATCAAGAATGAGTCTAGAACTTATCATATGATATATCTTGATACCTTATGGTGTCAAAAACTTCAAGAGAGTCTATTTGGAGAGGTGAACTCATACATACCTGTTTCTGAGTTTATTATAAAAGATAAGAACTTATATAATAAATTTATACAATTAAACTATACTCTACTAAACAGAGATATATTTTATTTAGAAAAGGAAGAGGCTTTACAAAACTTCTTAACTAAGCTATTTGGTCAATATTGCAATAAAAATTTGCAAAACTATACAATTAAAGAAAATAAAAATATTCAATTAGCTAAAGAGTATATCGATAAAAATATAAATTCCAATCCAACTGTTAAAGAGATTAGTGAAATTATAAATATTTCAGAGTTTCATTTCTTTAAACTCTTTAAGCAAACCTTCCATATCTCTCCCCATGCATATCTATTAAATCAAAAAATTTGTAGGGCTAAAGAGCTTTTAGCAAATCAAGAAGAGATTGCACAAGTAGCTTATGAGCTTGGCTTTGCAGACCAAAGCCATTTTAGCAGGGTATTTAAATCTTATGTCGCAGTAACACCTAATGAGTATAAAAAGTCATTTTCAAAATAGTGAATAGAGTAATCCAGCTCCCATAATAATAAGCAATGAGCCAAGAATTTTCTCTAAATTTGTAAACGAGAGTATTTTCTTTTTTATGCTCTTAATGTTGAGCAAGAAGATAAGTAGAGTATCCCAAATAAAAACAAACAAAGCCATCCAGATGCCATAAAAGAGTTGTATTTTCCAAGGTGTGTTTTTGTTTACTACAAGCGTAAATAAAGAGATATAAAATATAGATATTTTGGGGTTTAAAAAACTGAGGTAAAATCCTCTATATAGCTCTTTTTTAAAAGTGCTTTTATTCGTAACTATAGTTTTTACAGCAAGATTGCTACTTTTACTTTTTAAAATATGAACTCCTAAATAGAGTAGATATACACCTCCTATAATTTTAATGCCACTAATAAGCAGACTAGATTGGGAAAAAATGGTTGCATAGCCAAAGAGGCATAGCATAATATAAAAAGCATTAGATAGTGCTATGCCTAAACTTGCACCTATGGCAACTTTTGCTTTATTATTTATTGCACTATTAACAATATAAACAAAGTCAGCACCAGGGCTTAGTAGTGCAATAAAATGTACAAATGCTATTAGCATAAATTCATTCAGGTAGTTTTCCATTATATTACCTTAACAACCCTATACTGCCAACTAACTTATTAACAAGTTTTTTAGGGCCATAAATTGCAACTCCCAAATACTCAAGTTCATCTTGCGAAGTTATGCTAAGCAGTTTTGCATACTCATCATAAGTTTTAGCTCTTTGAGCAACATTTGTAAAATCTACAACAATGCATTCGTTAAATTTATCCTCAAACAGTTTCTCTCTTAGCTCTTTTAATTGAGTTTTATTACTCTTTAAAATTGGAATAGGCATAGTTGTTATACCTAAATGTGTTCTATTATTTATATCTTTTAAATCATTTCCGATAATACCATCAACTTTTTTTCCTAAAGATAGAGATAGTACACTCGCACTATTTGCAATTAATCCTAAAGGTAAACTTTCATCTATTAATATTACACACTTCATTTTTATTCCTTATTTATACTAGTGCAAAATTTGTAATACTATAGCAACTATTTTGAGTAAAATATAGTACAAAACTGTTATTTCCTCACTAATTTTTAAATTGCAAAACTAGCACTATATAAAATAGGAG